>NZ_JASAUS010000090.1:0-37682 GCF_029953005.1 Bradyrhizobium sp. Mp27
CGATTCAAAAGCCGCGACGATGTTCAAACAACCCGCGCTCGCGCCGTCTCCGCAACCCCGACCAGCTCCGACGACCCGAGCGCTACCAGCAGAGCACGCCGATCAAAGGGGGCCCTTTTGGAGGCCGATAGGGGGTCCCAGTCAAACGCCGATTGACACCTGCGGCCGGCATTGCCGGTCTCGCCGATATAGGCCGTCGCATGATCCGCAAGGATGTAGCAGGCCGGCACAGCGGCGAGGGTGAGCGAGATGTCTTTCACCATCGCGAACGGGAAGACCGAGACGGTGAGGCGGCCGACGTCGTCGTGGACCTCCCGAAGGCCGGCGATGCCACCCATCGGGCGGTGGACGTTGCTGGTGCAGGCGGGCTGCGCAGAGTGGTTGTTGAAAAAGAAGGACATTGTATATCTCTCTGGGTTGAGAGATCGCGGGACCAACGTCGTTGAAGTGGACCGGACCTTTGAGCCGTCGCTCCTGCACCGCGGATATCCGCAGTAAAAGGTGTTCGGCATATCGGCTCTTCGATTTGCGCCTTCAGCTGCGGTGAGAGCAGATGCACTACATCTGCAAGCTCGGCCGGAGCGTGGGACGAAAACCGATCAGTCCATGTGACGCATCTGCGTCACACGACGTAGGGCCTTGCGATCTGGCTTAGCCGTTGAACAGCTGGGTGATGAGGGCGGTCGGGTCGGTCGCCATGGCCACCGGATTGTCGGTGGGCGCACAGCCGACGTCGGTCAAATTGGACCGGGCCTGAAACACCAGAGAGGAAGAGGGCAGAGGCGCCGAATCGGCGCTATAGTCCAGGTTAGCCATGATCGATTTCCTTACAATCGGTTGTGGTTAGGCTGCCGTTCGGTGTTCGAGACCGGGCGGCAGCCGCTTCGTAAATATGCTCGTACGTGCGGCGAGATACTAGTGCTACCGCGACGGAATGGTTAATGCGGTGTCGGTATTCGCCAGCTACCTGTAGCCGATACGACGGCTCGCCCGCTTGATCAGGAACGTACGAGATCTGCTACGAGCAGGAGGGAGCTGGAAGCGCCCTAACGCGGCCTGATGGAAACGAACGTAACCACTCGTGACTGGAATTATCGAGGACCTCGGGTGGTGTCCCGCTCTCGATGATCCGGCCCTTGTCCAGAAACCATACGGTGTCCGCGACCTCGCGGGTAAAGCCGACCTCGTGCGTGACGACCATCATCCTCATGCCATCTTGCGCAAGCGACTTCATCACCCGCAGCACCAATGTGGTGGATGAAGACGAACCAGAGCGCTAGCCCGCGACAGTCGTCGAGCCGCAAGCCACGATTTTTGCCAGGACGGGGCGGTATCTGTGGTCTCCTTGGAGCCTTTGTCAGAGCAATCTGCAAGATTCAGGATGAACACGTCGCATGACCCTGCTGCAGAGGGGAGCCTGTCCGCAATCACGACTGCGGCTATATGGCCGGACGGGTTTTGATCTAGAGCAAGTGGCAGTCGCCCCACGTCGTGCAGCATGTGTGTTTGCCGGGTTTTGTATCGTCCTCTCAGGCTGAGAAGCCGCCGCTTGTGGTCAGTTGGGCAGGCGGGCATGTTTATGGGTGTGCCGATTGTTAGATTGGACACCGGCCTGCGCTCGACCTGCTTGATTCACGTCAACCAATTTGGCCCGCGTTTAGTCTATTGTGATTAGGAGGCTTTGATATGCAGCTACTCAATTCAGACAAGAACTACGGCGCTATTGCGCAGACCCTGCACTGGTTGACGGTCATTCTTGTCATTCTTGCTTGGGCGCTTGGCATTTTTGGCGATGTTTTGCCGAAGGGCGAACCCCGTCAGATCGGCGTTGGCATCCATGTTGCGGCCGGGATCGCAATTCTCGTCCTGCTTGTGGCCCGCGTGATCTGGCGAGCGGTCAATCCACCGCCTGTATCGGAAGCGACCGAATTTGGGGTCTGGCTTGGGAAGTGGGGCGATCCTGCCGCCGCGATCGCGCACTATACTCTTTACGCGTTGCTCGTCGCAGTGCCAGCCGCCGGGATTGTGCTTCAGTTCGCGCGTGGTGATGCATTGCCATTGTTCGGTCTTGCCGCCATTTCGTCACCTTGGCTCAAGGATGCGGCCTTTGCTCACGATGTGAAGGAAGTGCACGAAGTTCTGGCGCATGCGCTGGTGGTCATCGCAGCGTTTCACGCGATCGCCGCGCTCATTCATCATTGGGTATTTCAGGACCGAACCCTCATCCGGATGTTGCCTCACTCCAAAGATTGAGACGTCTTACGATTCGCAGACGTGTCTGCCTGCTCATATCTCGGTGCTGCCCGCGAGATGCTCGATGGCCGCGATGCCAATTTTCTATTCGATTGTTCTGCTGACGCTCGCGAACGGGTCGCCGGTCGTGGCCAAGAAGCTCTTCGGTTCTCGCTTCGCGCTCGCGCTGGACGGAGGGCTTCTGCTCTTCGACCGCCGACCGGTATTCGGGGCCTCGAAGACCATTCGCGGCATCGTTGCGTCAATCGCCGTGACCGCGGTCGGCGGGATCCTCCTTGGACTCGGTTACGAGTTGGGAGCTCTCGTGGCCATCGTCGCAATGGTGGGAGACTTGTTTTCCAGCTTCTTGAAGCGGCGCATGAATATGCCGCCAAGCAGCCAGGCGTTGGGCTTGGACCAGGTTCCGGAATCGCTGTTTCCACTTCTGGCTTGCCAGGAAAGCCTCGGGCTGAGCTACGCTGACATGTTCGTGGTTGTCCTGATGTTCTTTGTCGGCGAGCTCGCGATTTCCCGCGTGTTGTACGTGTTGCGCATCAGGGATCAGCCCTATTGAAGCGGTAGGCGGGTCGACACAATCGATGCAGCGTAATTTCCGGCGGGCAGTTGAAGCGGACGGCCACGACGCTCGATCCTGCGCCCACGGAGGTGTAGCCGACCATGTCGTGATAGCGCCAGGCGCCGGCTCCCAACCGACGCGGCAGCACCGAATCGAGCGTGATGGGGATCGAACCCGGAAGGCAGATCTGCCCTCCGTGCGTGTGTCCGCTCAATAGCACATCAAAGCCGGCATGCGCCGCTTGTCGGTAGATCTCCGGCGTGTGGGACAGCAGGATTGAGAATGCTCCGTCGGGGATTTCCGATCCGACCTTCTCGATGTTGTCGACCCTGAAATAGTGCGCATCGTCGATCCCCGCGACGAATATCTCCTGATCGCCGCGTGAGATCGTCGTGCATTCGTTCTGGAGCATGCGTATGCCCATCGCCTCCAGACCGGGCAGCATTCTGATGGTGTCGTGATTGCCGAGTACCCCGAGAATGGGTTGCTTGAGGTTGGCAGTCACCCGTGCCATGCCTTCCAGCGCAGTGTCGAACGCTCCGAAAGTCTTGCCACGATAGTCGCCGGTCAGGACGCATAAATCATAGCTCAGGCCTGAGATCAGTTCGACCAGGCGCCGCATGGCGCGCTGGCTCATATCTACGTGCGTATCGCTGATGTGAAGAATCGTGAAGCCGTCGAACAACGCCGGCACATTTGCGCATTCGATATTATTGTATTTCACGGTAACGCGCGCGGCGTTTTGGCGCCCGCGCCAATAGAGCCCGGACAGCTTCAGAACGTTTCGTATCAACGAATGAACGGAGTACCAGTTCTCGATATGAAAGAAGTTGAGGCCCTGGCCGAAGATCTGGGCTTCATGATCAGTTTCGATTCCAAGCCGCTGCCGCGCGTGGATCCGCCCTAGGCGCTGCTCCAATTTCGAAAGCAGTTCATCTTCCACTCGGTGCGCCTTTTGGTTGACGGCAGTCAATCCCTTGTGAGACGAGGGGGGTGTAGAGTTCGCCCCGCGAAGCCGTCTTGCCGCCGACTAGGCCGACGTCGCTCAAACCGATTTCAAGGAACGCTCTGATACGAGGACATGGAGGAGCTGTTCATGGGACGGCTTTTTCCGCTTGAGGTAGGTCAAGCCCTCCAACGGCTTGGGAGGGCTTCCTACAAGCTGTCGATGACCTTCCGTAGCAGCGTCTGGACATGCTGGGCTGATGCTTTGAGCTCCGGATTGTCGATTGCCTGCATCGACGCGACGGGATCAATGGCCGCGATCTCGGTGCGATCTTGAGCGATCTCCTGCACCACGACATTGCACGGCAGCATCGTGCCGACCTTGTCCTCGAGTTGCAGGGCCTCGTAAGCGAGCTTCGGATTGCATGCTCCGAGGATACGATAGTTTCGAAACTCGGTTCCAAGCTTTTCCTTGAACGTTCGTTTGACGTCGATTTCCGTGATAATGCCGAAGCCCCCCTGCTTGAGCGCTTCTGTTGCGCGCTGCGACGCTACTTCGAAGCTGGCGGGCAGGGTTCTGCTGAAATAGTAGGCCATTTTGGGAATTCCTCCTCGCCAACCGCATGGACCTGATCGCTGCCTGGATATCAATCGTCTCGGGGACGCGACGTCGAGATGTGTAGGACCTTAACTGGCTATGTGCGCCATCTCGTTGAGATCCATCAACAGAGATCCGGGTTCCGCGTATCCCGCCGCTATGGCGTGACGCCCATCGCGGTTGCCGCCCGGTCGCGCCGGATTTGCAGCAGGGTCAAGGTGAGGGCAAGCAGCAATGGACCGAGCACCACACCCGGTGTCCCCATGAACACCAGTCCGCCAACGACGGCGATGAAAGACAGCATCGTGTCCATCCGAAGCCTGCTGCCGACCAGGATCGGGTACACGATGTTGTCGATGAAACCGACGACGAAAGTCCCCCACACCGCTAGAATGATTGCGGATGTGTAGGCGCCGCTCAACGCGAGATAGACGGCGGCCGGTGCCCAGATGACGAAGGCGCCGAGAAACGGAACGATAGCCAGAAGGGCCATCAATACGCCCCAGAACACCGGAGCGGGCAGGCCCAGCCACCAGAACATCAGGCCTCCCAGACCGCCCTGCAGCGCCGCGACGGCGACGGTACCGAAGACGGTTGCGAAGATGGTATCGGCAAAGCGCCCGGCGATCAGCGCAAATTCCGGCTCCGAAAGCGGCAGATGGAGCCGCGCGGCCTCCGCAATCGCCTCGCGGTCGCGCAAGAGATAAAACAGAAAATAGAAGGTGAGCAGAAAGTTGGCCATTCCGGAAAAGGACGCGCGGAGCACGGAGCCGCTCCACGTCGCGAGCGCGGAAGTCGCCGTTCGCATCAGATCCGGAAAATCCACCTTGTCATGGACCCACTGCAGCGCTGGGGCAAGCCAGCGATGCTCGTCCATGAGACGCGTCCAGTCATCGACGTCGAACATCGGCACGACAATCGCTCCACTGCGGACGGCCTCGTTGAGCAAGGTGCCTGCCACCAGGATGGCAGGAACGACCACGATAAAGGCGGTTACTATGACCGTGATCAATGCCGAAAGGTTGCGAGACTTGACGCAGCTGCTCACAGTGCGGTCGAATGGTGTGAACAGGACCGCGATCGTCGTCGACCAGACGAGCGCTCCCAGGAATGGCGCCGCCATGACGGCAGAGATGACAACTCCTAGCACGATGGCGACCGCGAGAGGGACCGAAGCCGGTGCTCGATCGGGAGATTTTGGGCCTGAAAGCATTGATCGGGTCTGCCTCAATTTTCCATCGAATGCGCTATCGCGAGACGAGCGCGTTACCGATCATCAGGATGCATGCGGCGAGGCGTGGACATGACCATCCTCTCCGGCACTGACGGGATAGTGGCGAGTTCGGCATAGGAGGCGGCCGTGAGAGCCATGAGCGCGGCCGCCAATGCGAATCCGCAAGACGAGTACATCTGCGCGTGATCAGCGACCGCGCCGATTAGGACGTAGATCCCGGCTCCTACGGTCGCTCCGGTGCCGTAGAGAACGAGCAGGGGCAGTCCAATACGCCGCCGTAGGCGTGCCGGAGGTGCGTTCGGATATTCCGGCACAGCTTCCACTTTTAGCCATTTTACGAGGAGCGACTGACGACCGAAGCTTATCGGGCAATCCTAGGTACGGCCGGTTGATTTGCGTCAACTCGGCGGACCCGAGGTGGTGGTGTGGGCCGGCGATCAGAAATTTGATGGCAGGGGCCGGACCGGAGACGTTCTGACCTAGATCAATCGACCCAGACCCGGCGTTGGTATCGTGTCAAGATTGCAATTTCGGAGACACGCGATGGCCATCAGGGACGTTCTGCTCATCTTGACCAGCTATCCCGAACCGACGCCGGTTTCGGTCATCGACCGCGCCGTACCGCTGATATCACCATTTGCCGCGCACATCGCGGCGATCTCTTGTGAAGTCCATGTGCAGATACCCGGGACTTTCCTGTCAGGGGTCGGCAATGTCGGATCAATCGTGGCCGGCGAGGCCCACAAGAGCAGGAAAAATGCGCAGGACCTGCTGGCGACGTTTGAAGCGGCCTCCACGAAATCAGGGCTGCTGCACGAGATCATTCTCGAGCGTTGCCTGACGTCCGAGGTCCCGGACCTCCTGGTAGACTATGCTCGGCTGCGTGATCTCACCATCGTGCCGGTGCCGGAATCCTACGACCAATGGTACGCTGAAGCGATCATCTTCGGTTCGGGAAGACCGACGCTGGTGCTGCCGGAGGCCACCGCCTCAAAGGAGGCCGAGCTTAATAGAGTGATCGTTGCGTGGGATTTCAGCCGCGCGGCAGCACGTGCCGTCTCCGATGCGATCCCGATCCTGGAGAAGGCGCGAGAGGTGTTTATTCTCACGGTGACCAATGAGAAGGCGATTTCGAGCCGGCGCTCGTCGTCCGAACTTGCGAAGAATCTCTCGCGTCATGGCATCGATGTGGTCGTCGAGGAGGTCGACGCCGCAGGACGGGCCATCGGCGATGTCCTCGCGTCTCAGATAGCTTCCCGCAGGGCGGATCTGCTCGTCATGGGGGCGTATGGTCATAGCCGCTTACGAGAGTTCATATTGGGAGGCGCGACCCGCAGCATTCTCACGAGGCCGCCAATCCCCGTGCTGTTGTCGCACTGAACCGATCAGTGATTGGCCAAGCTACTGAAGGGTGCCTGTAAGTTTCCTGAACATCCCGGCGGCCTGGACAGCCCGACGTCCGGCGAAGCTCCTCTCCGTCTTGGCGAACGGAGATCGGAGGGGCGCGTCGAGAGCATGGCGGCCCGTCGACAGCCTCATCGCGGAGATGGACAAGGCCGCTCAGTCAACGGATGCGTGGCACCGACGAAACTGCGAAATTGACGTGCGTCAACCGACCGCCCCCGGAACCAGTCAAACTCGCCTGGCCACAACCGTCAGGAGCTTGCCATGCGCGCATTGACCCTCGCCGCCGCGCTACTCGTCTCGGCCATCGGGTATTCTGCCTGGGCCCAATCGGACGCCGAGCACCAAGGTCACCATCCCGACCAGAAGGAGCAACAGAAGCAGCTTGAGCCCAAGGCGGCTCCGCCCGACAAGGCCGGCTCTCAGCGCATGCCGGGTGCGGGAATGATGGGCGGCGGCACGATGGACATGATGGGCGCCAACATGCCGATGTCGGACATGATGCGGATGATGGGCATGATGCGGCAGTCCGGCGGCGACGGAATGGGCGGCATGGAGACCATCGATCGCGTCGAGGGCCGGATCGCTTTTCTCCGGACCGAGCTCAAGATCACCGAAGCGCAGACCTCCGCCTGGAACGCGTTCGCCGACGCTTTGCGGACCAATGCCAAGACGCTCGGAGGGATGCGCGGTTCGATGATGATGCCGCAACAGGGCACCGGATCACCGGACCTCGTCGAGAAGCTGTCGCTCCAGGAAAAATGGCTCGCGGCGCGCCTCGATGGCACCCGTGCGATAAAGTCGGCGCTCTCCAACCTGGCCGGAACGTTTTCCGAGGAGCAGAAAAAGACCGCGGACGAACTGCTCGCGCCGCACATGGGCATGATGCCGATGATGTCGGCGATGCGGGGCGGCGCTACGACGGGCATGGGGATGCCGACCGGCAAGTCGCCGAAGTAGCCTCGGTCGAAGGCGAGGGTGGCTTCGCCGTTCCTCATTTCGCCGGCCGAGCAGGTAGGTCCTTGGCGCCATCAGGCGTCGGCTTGGATTCGAGTTCGGCGATCAGTCGCTTCATCTCGCCGATCTCCCGGACCTGGGCTTCGATGATTCCGTCCGCGAGCTTGCGCACCCTCGGATCCTTGATGTGGGCCCGTTCGCTCGTCATGACGGCGATCGAGTGGTGCGGAATCATGGCCTCCATGTAGGAGACGTCACCCACCGTCTCCTGGCTCCGCACCAGGCACAGCGACCCGGCGAACGCGACGGCGGCCGCCAGCACGATGGCCGCGTTCGTCCTCGACTTCTTGTACATGCTCCACATGAAGCCCGAGCATGATGACGGCCATCACGGCTCCCATCATGGTTGATCTGCCTCAACAATGATGGCGGCGGCAGCGCTAAGCTTCCAGCAGCCATAGGAGCGTGCCGATGTTGGTGCAGAACCATTCCGGATATCGAGAGCGCCCTCAGGAGGGCATGTCTACCAAAGCCAAAGGCGGCTTGGTCCTGATAGGTTTCCTGGTCATCGCCGGCGCGCTTCTGTTCACCGAGCATAGGGCTCATGTGCTCGGACTCCTGGTCTGGCTGCCGCTCATCGCCTGTCCGCTGATGCACTTCTTCATGCACGGGGGACACGGGCACCATGACGGCGGGGGCCGGCTGAACGATTCAAGGAGCGCGTGATGCACGACACGGCGCCTGCCTACGGCCTGTGGAGCCTCGTCATCGTCAATTCGGCGGTGTTCATCCTCTTCGTGTACAGCTTCTTCAAGCCGCAGACATCCCGCGACTGGCGCTCGTTCGGGGCTTTTAGCGCCTTTCTGGTTGCGCTGTTCGTCGAAATGTACGGCTTCCCGCTCACCATCTACTTACTTTCCGGCTGGCTTCAATCGCACTATCCCAACGTCGACTGGTTCTCGCATGACGCGGGCCACCTGCTTGAGATGATGTTCGGCTGGAAGACCAATCCCCATGCCGGACCGTTTCACATCCTGAGCTTCATCTTCATCGGCGCAGGCTTCGTCCTGATCTCCGCCGCGTGGAGGGTGCTGTACGATGCGCAGCAGACCCGCAGCCTTGCGACCACAGGCCCCTACAGCTACGTCCGGCACCCGCAGTACGTCGGCTTCATTCTGGTGATGTTTGGTTTCCTGTTGCAGTGGCCGACGATTCTCACGCTGGCGATGTTCCCGGTGCTGACGATCATGTACGTCAAGCTGGCGCGTGACGAGGAGCGCGAGGCCCTGACCGAGTTCGGCGAGGCCTACGCGAGGTATGCGGCCGAAGTCCCTGCGTTCATTCCCCATCCAAGCCGGCTGTTCGGACAGGGCTCTTCGGGCGGCTATCGTCACGGCTGACTTTCGCTGGAGATGCCGTCGAACGGCCGTGGCTCGAAAGGACGTCGATGAGCGAGCTCGTTTTCACGGCAAAGCAGCTAACCAAGACCTATGTCTCCGGCGAGGTGACGGTCCATGCTCTCAATGAAGTCGATCTCGAAATCGCCGAGAAGGAAGTGGTCGTGCTACTCGGACCGTCCGGCAGCGGCAAGACAACGCTACTCAACATCATGGGCGGTCTCGACCGACCGACGAGCGGCAGGCTGTTCTTCCGCGACCTGGACCTGACGGACCTCGGGGACCGCGAGCTCACGAAGTACCGCCGCGACCACGTCGGCTTCGTCTTCCAATTCTACAATCTGGTGCCGAGCCTTACCGCCTACGAGAACGTCGCGCTGGTCACCGAAGTCGCCAAGAACCCGATGCGGCCCCCCGACGCGCTCGCGCTGGTTGGACTCGAAGAGCGAATGCACCACTTTCCCGCGCAGCTATCCGGCGGCGAGCAGCAGCGCGTCGCCATCGCCCGCGCGATCGCGAAGCGCCCGGCGGTGCTGCTCTGCGACGAGCCGACCGGCGCGCTCGACTCGAAAACCGGCATTCGCGTCATCGAGGCGCTGCTTGGCGTCAACCGGCAGCTCGGCACGACCACCGTCATCATCACGCACAATGCCAGCATCCAGGATGTCGCCGACAGGGTGCTGTTCTTCGCCGACGGCCGGATCGTCCGCGTCCGGACGAACGAGGTCCGCCGGGAAGCGGCCGAACTCGTCTGGTGATGTCATGAGAGCGCTCGACATCAAGCTGTTTCGGGACGTCAGGCGGCTCTGGGCGCAGGTCCTCGCCGTCGCGCTGGTCGTCGGCGGCGGGGTTGCGACGCTGGTGCTCGCCGTCGGATCGCATCGCTCCTTGGAAGAGACACGGATCGCGTACTACGAACGTTACGGCTTCGGCGATGTGTTCGCCCAGGCGAAGCGGGCACCCAAGGCGCTCGCCGACAGGATAGGCGAGATTCCGGGCGTCGCCGCCGTCGACACGCGCATCGCCAAGCAGGCGTTGCTCAACATCCCAAGCTTCTCCGAGCCGGCCAGCGGGCAGTTCGTTTCGCTGCCCGACAGCGGCGAGCCGCATCTCAACCGTCTCTACGTGCGTTCCGGACGGCCTCCGGAGCCGGGGCGGACTGAGGAGGTCGTCGTTAACGAGCCGTTCGCCCGTGCTCACGGCTTCTCGGAAGGGGCGCGGTTCTCGGCCATCCTGAACGGCAAAAAGCGCGAACTCGTCATCGTCGGCACCGCGCTGTCACCCGAGTTCGTCTACACGGTCGGACCGGGCGACCTGATGCCGGATGATCGCCGCTACGCGATCGTCTGGATGTCGGAGAAGGCGCTCGCCGGCGTCTACGATCTCGACGGTGCCTTCTCGGCGGTGTCGGTCAAGCTGCAGCCGGGCGCCTCCGAGCGCGAGGTGATCTCGCGCCTCGACGCCCTGCTCGACCCCTATGGCGGGCAGGCGGCCCATGGCCGGAAGGACCAGACCTCGCACGCCTGGCTCGATCATGAGCTCGACATGCTCAACAACATGAGCCGCACGCTGCCGCCGATATTCCTTCTGGTCGCCGCCTTCCTGGTCAATCTCACCCTGACCCGGCTGGTCGCGCTCGAGCGCGAGCAGATCGGGCTCCTGAAGGCGCTGGGCTACGCCGACAGGACCATCGTGCTGCACTACTTCAAGTTCGTGGCGCTGATCGTCGTGATCGGAGTCATCCTGGGCGGCGTCGCCGGCACGTGGCTGGGCTTGCGCGTCACGGCGCTGTTCGGCGACTTCTTCCACTTCCCGTTCCTGGTGTTCGCGAAGGCGCCGGACCTGTACGTCACCGCCGGCGCGCTCAGCGCGGCCGCCGCCGCGATCGGCGCGCTGCGGGCGCTGCGCGAGGTGGTCAAGCTGCCGCCCGCCGTCGCGATGCAACCGCCGGCTCCTCCGGTGTACCGACGGCTGCTCCCGGCGAGCATCCAGCTCGACCAGGTCGTGTCGCAGCCGACGCTGATGATGATCCGCAACATCGCGCGCCATCCGGTCCGGGCGGCCTTCACGGCGCTTGGGATGGCGCTTGCGACCGCGATCCTGGTTGTCTCGCTGTTCACGCGCGACACCATGGAGCAACTGATCGACGTGACCTACTTCCTCGCCGACCGGCAGGACGCGACCATCGGTTTCGCCGAGAAGCGGATCGAGAACGTCGTGCAGCAGGTGAATCGGCTGCCGGGCGTGCTGACGGCCGAGCCGTTTCGTGAGGTGCCTGTCCGGATCCGCCATGGCAACGTCGAACGCAGGATCACCATCAGCGGCCGGCCCACTGACGCCGATCTGAGGCGCATCATCGATGCTGATCTTCGGCCAGTCGCGCTCCCCGGGACAGGCCTCGCCATCTCCGCCATGCTCGGGCACATCCTCGGGGTGGGGGCCGGGGACACGGTCGAGGTCGACCTGCTGGAGGGCGCCCGTCGCACGGTCAGCATGCCGATCGTGGCGACCGTCGAGGACTATTTCGGCATCAGGGGGATGATGGATATCAAGGCGCTCGGCAAGTTGATGCGCGAGGCGCCCGTCGTGAACAGCGTGAACCTCAGCCTCGACGAGAACCGCAAGGAGGACTTCTACGCGGCGGTGAAGTCCATGCCGACGGTCGGAGGCGTGGCGCTGCAGCGCGTCTCGCTGGCGAACTTCCGCAAGACCGTCGCACTCCTCGTCACCACGATGGCAAGCATCTATACCGGCCTCGCCGCCGTGATCGCGTTCGGCGTCGTCTACAACAACGCCCGCATCTCGCTGTCCGAACGGGCGCGGGAATTGGCCAGCCTTCGCGTGCTCGGCTTCACGCGCGGCGAGGTGCTGCGCATCCTGCTGCTCGAGCTCGCGATCCTGACCCTGATCGCGCAGCCGCCCGGGTGGCTGATGGGCTATGGGCTCGCTTGGGTCATGAAGACGAACCTCGCCGGCGAACTGATGCGCGTCCGCCTCGTCGTCGAGCATTCGACCTACGTGGTCGCCACCTCCGTCGTGGTACTGGCGGCCATCGCTTCCGCTGCGGTCATCCGCCAGCGCATCGACAACCTGGACCTCGTCGCGGTCCTCAAGACGCGAGACTAGCCATGCCGGCAAAGTGGACCAAACGCATGATCGGCGCCGCGGCCCTGGCCGCGATAGCGGGAGGGCTGGCCTGGTTCGCCTGGCCCCGGCCCGTTCTGGTTGACCTTGCGACCGTCGCGAAGGGGCCCATCGAAGTCACGGCGGACGACGACGGCAAGACCCACGTCCGCCACGTCTACACCGTCTCGGCGCCGATCGCCGGAAAAGTGCTGAGGATTTCGCATCCGCTCGGCGAACAGGGCCCTTCGCTCCACGTCGGCGACGAGGTCGTGGCCAACCAGACCGTCATCGCCCTGATGCAGCCGACTCTGCCGGGCTTCATCGACGTGCGCTCGCGCGACCAGCTTCAGGCGGAGGTCCTCGCGGCGGATGCCGCCATCCAGCAGCAGGAGGCCGAGGTGAGGCGGATCGAAGCCGCGCTGGACTTCTCGCGGACCGAATTCCAACGGGCGCAGACGCTGCTGCGGACGCAGTCGACCTCGGCTCAGGCCTTCGACAAGGCGAAATTCGAGGTGGCGACGAGCGAGGCCAATTTGGCGAGCGCCAAGGCCCAGGTCGAGATGCGTCGCGCGGTGCGGACCAGCCTGGCCGCCCGGCTCATCGATCCCGCCAGCACGAATCCATCAGCGGAGCCGACCTGCTGCGTCCGGGTGCTCGCGCCGGCGAGCGGACGTGTCCTGAAGATCATCCAGGACAGCGAGGCGACGGTCCTGCCCGGCGCGCCCCTTGTCGACATCGGCAACCCTCTCGATCTGGAGGTCGTGGCCGACCTGCTCTCGACCGACGCGGTGCAGATCAAGGCCGGCGCGCCGGTCTGGATCGACGGCTGGGGCGGGGCGCCGATCACGGGAAAGGTGGTGCGTGTGGATCCCGCCGGCTTCCTCAAGATCTCGGCGCTCGGCATCGAGGAACAGCGGGTACGTGTGACCATCGACTTCAGTGACCCGCCGCAGGCTTGGTCGCAACTGGGACACGACTACCGTGTGGTCGTCCACGTGACCACTTGGAGCGCTCAGGGCGTCGTGGCTGTGCCGGTAAGCGCCCTATTCCGACAGGCTGATCAATGGGCCGTTTTTGCCGATGAGAACGGCCGTGCGCGGGCCAAGCCAGTCCAGATTGGTCACCGCAACAATCGGTTCGCCGAGGTGATGTCTGGATTGACTGAGGGGGATCAGGTCGTCGTACATCCGAGCGACCGAATTGCCGACGGAAGCAGGATTGCGCAGCGAGGCGTACCATAAGTAGACGTGCCTCAGACCTTCAAATTGCAGTAGCATGCAGCGATATAGCGTTCCTCGGCGCCATCGTGCACGCAGAACGCCGCATCCGGTCCAGTGGCCGTCGCTGTTCGCACCACTATGCCGAGCGCGTCCAATCCTGCAGCCATTCGCCGAGAGAGCGATCTTGAGACTGGTCTGGCTGCGCTCGCTTTTGGCGACCTGAACGAGCGGTGGCTCCGCGGCAGCACCTGCTCCGCGCACGGCTAGTCGAGCGGATCGTGCCGATCGCACTCCGGGCACCGACCGTCCTCGGCGGTGCCGAGCTGACGGCCGAACTCTTCCCTGAGAGCGTCCGATGGCCAGGCCTCACCATCGCTCCTAACGATTCGTTTGGCGCGTTCGAAGGCATGGCTCTCGGCGGCATCGTCACCCACGCGGATGACCACCTCCTCATGGAAAGGGCAGACCATCGTGGCCCGGGTGGTCTCGAGTGCATAACGCACGACTGCAGCGAGGTCGTCCGTGTGAAGGTTGGCGGACATCATACGGTTCTCCTGCTCGAGTGCCCCCGATTGCACCCTTTTGTTAGTCGGCAGACGGGCCTCGCCTGCCACAGCCGGTTGCCCCGGCTTGCACCGCCCGGATGCAAGTCAGCCCCGGCTTCCAGAAGGAGCGCCGCGGCCGATTTCCACTTTCGTTCAGTTCAGGGCTTCGGCGGTCCAACCGGCAGGGCCGCCCGTAGTGCTACCGAACGGGCCGACGGAGCTGCTCTAGGAGCCGACCCATGGTCGCGGTCGAAGATCCAAGGAGTCCGAGGCTCCGCAACCGTAACGGCACCGGCGCGCGCGAATGCCATTCGGTGCAATTTAAGTATAGGCTCGAGCCGGCGGTTAGCCTTGACCTGCCTCAAGCCACGATGAGGACGGCAGGGCCGCGCAAACAAGATCGTCCTTGCGTAGCCGGCGGACAGAAACACGAACTGTGCTGCCAAGTCGAAAGAGGGAACGCCTTGCAAATAGCTTCCTCTTCTGGAGCTCGGTCGCGAGGTCCCTGATCAACTCAACGCGCAGCATACCTCAACCACGCCGATGCGTTTCGGCTTTTCTTACTTGAGTGAGCGGATGTACTCGGCCAAATCCGATATTTCTGATCGCTGGAGCGACAGGCTTGGCATATTGGGGTGCGGCTTGAGCAGCAGGAACGCGAGTTTGTTCTGATCGAACTCGGGCATTCGCGCGATTTGGCTGAATGGCGGCGCATGGTCGATGGCACTCGTCTGGCCGGACTCGACGACATGACAGATTGAGCACCAGCGTTTTGCGATGTCCTTGCCGTGTTGGGGATCGGCCACCGCGGATTGCGCCAGAATCGCGAACACGAGCAATACCAAGAAGGAGGATTTGAGTGCTTCGGACATAGTAGGTCTTTTACGTTTCGGCTAGATGGCTTATCAGCCCTTCTGCATTTGGTCGGCGTATTCGCTATTAGGAGCCTTATGGCCAGAGAAAACGCGGCTACTTTCGTTCGGCTTCAGCCTCTTGCTCCAGCCGCAGAATATGTGCGCGTAGCGCATCGAACCGCTCTTCGGCAACATCGCTGAACAGCGGATCCTTAAGACCGGTTTCCGCCGAGGCGATCTCGGTCCAATCCTGTGGCTTGAGTGCATTAAGCGCAGCGGGAAAGAAATCGCGATCTTCCATCATCACGTGACGGCGCTCGTGCGCGATAAAATCGCGAACGATGATATCCACATTTTCACGAAGGATTTCCCGATCTGCGAGTACGTTGTCGACCGCCCGAGCGACGCGGCCTAAAAGCTGGGCCCCTTTCTGGTGTTCGCGAGCCAGATCACCGACCTTCGCAGCAGCAGCTGGATCGCGTGTTTTTAGCTTGGCAAAGACGCGGTCTTCCTGGGGATGGTGATAAACTTCCGGGTAGACTTCGAAATAGCTAATCACCGCGCGAATGACCTCGTAGTCGGGACGTTCTCCGCGGTCGAACACCTCGAGTTCCCGCTCGAGGATGGCGAGCAGCGTTTCGATATTGCGATGCTCTTGGGATAGGCGTTCGATGATCATGGCAACACCCCACTGAGTGAACCGTTTTGAAGAATGATCCTCTGGCCCGTATCTGCTTTGCGACAGATCAAATCTGGTCAGATTTAGCATGCAGCCACGCGCTGAAATGAGCTTTGCCCGGGCAGGCTCGGCGACCAGCCGCACGCCATCAGGAGACCGTACACGAAGCCGGGATCGATTGTTTTGGATTAGGTGCTTCTAAATAGAAGTCATGTGGTCGAGGACTGCGCCTCTACGTCAGCTGCCGGAGAGCGAGCAAATCGTTGATCTAGATCATTTCGCCATACTGCCAACATCGCATGCTGCGCACCGGACATGAGGGAGGTTCCATATGGCACCGGTCTCAGCACTACACAACGAAAAATGCCCTCGCTGTGGTTCCGGGTTAGTGCACCTCGAGTGGCACGAACGCATTACTGCTCAGGAAGCCCAAGAGCTCTGGCGCTGCTGGAATTGTAAAAGCGAATTTGTCACCGCTGTCGAGTCGGACGGGACGGAGTCGTCAGCTGCCGACATCACCCAACCATTCTTTACGAACCTGCTTGTCTGATCAAATAGGCCCGATCCGCTCCACAGGGATGCTATCGTGCCCCATCCATTTCAAGCGCTGCCATGAAGTTACGGACTCTGATGATCGCCGCGATTGCTGCGATGCTTCCGCCATTCAATGCGGGAGCACAGGTGAATTTGCCTGCCGGCAGCACGTCAACCCAACTATCCGACCTCATGATCGCGCTGCAATTCCAACACATCAAGTTGTGGTTTGCCGGAAAGTTCAGCAACTGGGATTTGGCGAATTATGAGCTTCGACAGATCCAGATAAATTTGCGGAGGGCAATGCCGTCTCCCTCCGAAAGCTTGCGATCATCCCAAGCCACCGAACAGCTGCAAGCTCTGGATCGCGCCATCCAACAGAAAGATGGTGCAGCTTTCGCCAAGGCTTATTCGGATATCACGAACGGATGCAACGCCTGCCACCGGGCCAGCGGATTCGGTTCGATCACCATCCAGGTGCCGGCCAACTCGCCGTTCAGCGATCAGCTGTTCGCGGATCAGATCGCGCAGGGGCGCGCGCTCGCCCACGGGGCCTGCGGCCTCTGTCACGTCATCTCGGATTCTTCAATGGAGACGCCGGCCTTTCGTTTCCCCGCGCCAAGCTTCAGCGAAATTGCCAGCCGCCCATCTTTTTCAGCCAACGATCTCCGACAACTATTGACGTCAAACCACCGTCGCGTGGGCCCGAACCAGGCAATGCTCAAGCCAAAGCTCGTCGAATACCAGATTGACGCGATCGTGGCGTTCTTCGAGACCTTGCAAGCCGACCGGGCTCGCTAAGACCTCAGCTTACGGTCACGGTTTGGGCCGATCTGCCTTCTAATCCTGAGGCTTTAGGCTAAGGATAAAGTTCGAGAGAGCATCGGTCGCAGCTCTTTAGCACGCGATAAGGTCGGTATGTCCAAATCCCCTTGAGTAGTCCAGCAGCGAGACGATCGTGGGTGTCAGGCGAAAGACGCAGACCTCGGATGTTTTCGGCATGGGGAGATCGAGGCCTTTCTGGTTCGGATATCGCGAGATCAAGAGCCGCAAGGCTTTTTCGAATTCGGCGGGATCCGTCACAAGCTTCGCACGTGCCGCCATCGATAGACCCGCGATGTCCATCACCTGGGCGGGATCGTCGTCCACCGTTAGCGAGACCCGATCGTCCCTCGCAAGGTTGGCGGCCTTCTGGCTGTCCGCTCCGCAAAGAAAGTAGATGACGAGTCCATCGTTGGCGTAGCCGACGGTGGTCACCTGGGGCCAGCCGTCAGGTCGTACCGTAGCGATCCTCGTGGTCCGGTGCTGATTCAAAAGCCGAAGGATGTTCCGCCTGAACTTTTCGTCCATTGGTCGCCTCTGATTTAGACCAGTTTAGCTCCCGAGCCGCGGGCGCGTTTTGAGGCAGGTCAAGTATCAATGAAGCCGGCCGCCAAGTCTGGGCGCAGTCGGCCTATTCATACGCCTGAGGGCAATTGTGCCAATGCTCCCGGAGGAGGCGCTGCTATTTGGCGGGTACGTTTGTCGCTATAGCGGACCCATCCACCGAGCTGACTCGTTGAGCTGCATCAAGCTGGCTTTTAACAGCGGTGACATCGTGCGAGTAGGGAGGGCTGCTCTGATGCGCCGAGTTGCCCTGAAGGCTCTATTTACGGCCTTGGCTTTTAGAAGAGTCGAGAAGGAGCGAGTCGATTGGGATCGAAATATTTTGATCTTCTCGACGGCGGTGACCGTCGGGTTGGTTGCGCTCTATGTTTACGGCAAGACAACCTCGCGCTGGTGAACTGTTTCGCGGGAACGACTGCGACGATGCGATGCTTACTGATACTTTCGACAATAGTTCTCTGGTCGAGCACCGGCGCCCGCGCGCTCGACGAGGAACAGCAACATGGTAAAGAGTTGCTACAAAGAATGTGCGCACGCTGTCACTCTGTTGGCAGGACCGGGGCAAGTCCTAACAGGCAAGCGCCGCCCTTTCGCAGCTTTAGCGAAACCAAGCTCTACGATAGCGACTTCCTGGAGCGACTGCAGGAGGGCTACAGCAGCATTCATCCCTCGATGCCGACCTTCCGCTTCAACAGGGAAGATGCGATAGCAGCTCTGAACTACATGAAATCAATTCAGGAACCACCTAAACCGGGACGCAAGTAGCTGCGGAATGAGACCATGTCGTTTGAGCGGGTTCTGCGATGGGCCCTGGTTGCGATCGCAATCGCGGGATTGACCGCGGGTATTCTTGCGCGAGCCGCGGGTCGGCCTGATCTGGCCGGCCTCGCATGGGCAATCGGCACGGCGCCCGTGATAGGAGGACTGGCGGTCTCGATCGTCAGGGATCTACTGAGCGGTCGCCTTGGTGTGGACGCTATTGCGCTGTTGTCCATGAGCGCGGCGTTGGCCCTTGGCCAACCGCTTGCAGGGGCCGTGGTCGCGTTGATGTATTCCGGCGGCAACGTGCTGGAAGACATCGCGGTCGCTCGCGCGGAGCGCGACCTGCGGTCGCTGGTGGATCGTGCTCCGCGCCAGGCCCATCGCAAGAGCGGCGAACGGATTGAAGATGTTCCGGTTGATGCAATATCGGTCGGCGAAGGACTCCTGGTCCGGGCCGGTGAGATCATTCCGGTCGACGGAATCGTAGGCTCGGCTTTGGCCACCATCGACGAGTCCGCCGTTACTGGCGAACCAATCCCGGTCGAAAAAGCGCGTGGGAGTGCCGTTCTGTCAGGTTCGCTGAACGCGGGTGAGACTTTCGAATTGACCGTGACTGCGCCGGCCGGCGAGAGCACCTACGCTGGCATCGTGCGTATGGTGACGGCGGCGCAGACGGCAAAGGCTCCCTTTGTACGGATGGCCGATCGCTATGCTCTGATCCTTCTACCGGTGACGCTCGTCATCGCCTTCGTGGCGTGGCGCATCTCGGGAGATCTGACCCGCAGTCTCGCCGTGCTGGTGGCGGCGACGCCTTGCCCGCTGATCTTGGCTGCGCCGGTCGCTTTCATTGCCGGCGTCGCGCAAGCGGCGCGCCGCGGCATCCTGGCCAAGGGCAGTGGGGCGCTGGAGGCGCTGGCGCGCGCGCATACGGTGCTGTTCGATAAAACGGGCACCCTGACCGTCGGAGGGGCGCGGTTGCTTTCGATCGAGGTTGCACCGGGAGGGGACCCGGATGAGGTTCTCAGGCTCGGGGCATCGCTTGAGCAGGCTTCGCATCACGTGCTTGCCAAGACCGTGGTGGCGGCGGCCGTCGAGCGCGGCCTCGAGCTGAAAGCACCCGAACAGGTCAAGGAGGCGATGGGCTCCGGTATGAGCGGCCTGATCGATGGACAGCAGGTCATGGCCGGCGCGCGACAGATGTTACCCTCGAATTCAGAGCTGTCGCCGTGGGAGCTGCGAGCAATTCGGCGCGCCTCGTGGCGCTCGGCGTTGATCGTCTTTGTCGCCGTGGATGGGCGTACAATCGGTGCGTTGCTTCTGGCGGACGAGCTGCGCGCCGATACGCCGCGGGCTATCCGGCTGCTGCGCGATGCGGGCGTCGCGCGCATGGTGATGGTCACCGGCGATCGCGCCGCGGCGGCGCAGGCCATCGGTGCGGCACTCGACCTCGATGCCGTGCTGGCCGATCGCGTCCCTTCCGACAAAGTCGAGGCGGTGCGGGGCGAGCAACGGCTGCGTCCGACCATCATGGTCGGCGATGGTATCAACGACGCCCCGGCGCTGGCCGTAGCCGACGTCGGGGTCGCGCTCGGGGCGCGGGGCGCCAGCGCTTCGTCTGAGGCGGCCGATGTGGTGATCCTGGCTGACCGCCTCGACCGCGTGGGCGAGGCGATCCTCATTGCGCAGCGGGCGCGGCGGATTGCCCTGCAAAGTATTGTCGTCGGCATGGGGTTGTCGCTCGTCGCGATGGTCGCTGCCACTCTGGGTTGGCTCGCCCCGGTGCCGGCGGCGATTACGCAGGAGGTGATCGATGTCGCCGTTATTCTGAACGCGCTACGCGCGCTCACTCCGGCCCTCGGCGCTGGTGGCCGTCGCATCACCCCGGAGCAGGGGCTGACATTGCGTCACGATCATCAGACCTTGTTGAGGGACCTGGACCGGCTGCGCAAAATCGTCGATGCCCTGGACGACGTGACGCCCGAATTGGCCGGGACGTTGATCGGGGAGGCCCAGCGGCTGGTTCAGAGCAGCGTCGTGAAACACGAGCGCGACGACGAAGACAGCGTCTATCCGAAGCTTGCGCAGGTGCTGCGCGAGCGCCATGGCCTCTCAGCCATGAGCCGCGCCCATCGGGAGATATTGCATCTTGCCCGGCTGCTCAGCCGAATCGTCGAGGACATGCCCTCGGAGAAAATCGACCGCTATATCGTGCGAGATGCGCAACGGGTGATCGAGGCCATCGAGACGCTAGTGCGCATGCACACGGCTCAGGAAGAGGACATCTACGAAGCCGTGGCGGCTTAGGCCCGGCTTAGCGACACAATATGTCCGTTCGGGCGCAAAGGAGGTTAGCCATCGCGAAGAAGGAAGTCGTTGGCCCGCTGATACTCCCGAAATTTCCGCATGCTCTGTCCGTGACGGAACTGCTCGGGCAGTTCCGGGTGACCGGCACGGAGGGGCTGTCCGAAGCCGAGGTCAACGCACGGAGAAAGCATTTCGGTGCGAACACCATCGCCTCGCGGCGTTCAGCCGGCGTGCTGCGCCTGCTGGTGCACCAGTTCAAGAGTCCAGTCGTCTATCTCCTGAGCGGCGCAGCCGGCCTGGCGTTTTATTTCGGCGAACTCGAGGAGGGCAGCGCCATCTTTGCGGTGCTTGCCATCAACACGCTGATCGGGTTCGTGACCGAGTTGAAGGCGGTCCGATCGATCGAGGCTTTGCGCGCGCTCGGCACGCGGACCGCCCGTGTCCGACGCGAGGGGCGGGTTCATGTGATCCCGGCCGAGGAGCTCGTTCCGGGCGATGTCGTGGTCTTGGAAGCTGGTGATGCCGTATCGGCCGACCTGCGCCTTATCGAGACATCTCGGCTTTCAACGGACGAGTCGTCGCTGACCGGAGAATCCGTCGCCGTCGACAAGCAGTTCGAGCCGGTCAGCGCAGACACCCGTCTCGGCGATCGCGCGTCGATGGCGTTCAAGGGCACCGCGATTACGCGCGGCACCGGCGCTGGTGTCGTGGTCGCGACCGGAATCATCACGGAACTCGGGCGGGTGACGCGGCTAGTTCTCGAGGCCGATCCGGGTCATTCACCCCTTGAGCGCAAGCTCGAGCGTCTGTCGGTGCAACTCGTCTGGGCGACTATCGCTGTCGCCGCCATCATCGGTGGCATTGGTCTATTGAGTGGCAAAGACCCTCTCCTGATGATCGAGGCGGCCATCGCGCTCGCCGTCGCCGCGATTCCGGAAGGTCTCCCCATCGTCGCGACGCTTGCGCTTGCCCGTGGCATGTGGCGCATGGCACAGCAAAATGCACTGATCGAACGTCTCTCGGCAGTCGAGACGCTTGGGGCGACAACGGTCGTTCTCACCGACAAGACCGGTACCCTGACCGAAAATCGGATGACGGTGCGACGGCTCTGCACACCCTCAGGCGAGATCGAGTTCGGGACCGGCGCTCCAGAGGGGGGCGAGGGTCAGCAGGTCGCAGGCGATCCGCAGGCGGCCGAATTGCTCCGGATCGCGGTTCTATGCAACGACGCGCATCTCGATGGTCCCGAGGAGCGCGGCAGTGGCGATCCCATGGAGATCGCGCTTCTGCGTGCTGGGCTACGCGCCGGCTTCAGGCGGACAACCTTGCTGGAGGGGCGCGGCGTCGTGCGCAAGCATGCTTTTGATCCCCTCGCCAAGATGATGGCGACCGTTCATGAGCATGGGGAGGGTGTACTGATCGCCGTGAAGGGGGCGCCCGAGGCGGTCCTGGCGGCGACGACGCGCGTAGCCGTCGGCAATGGCGAGGTCGCGCTTGATGACACCATGCGAGCGGAGTGGCTCAGCCGAGCCGATCGGCTCGGCCATGACGGCCTGCGGGTGCTCGCCTGCGCGACGAGAATCGACCAGGTGGCCGATGCCGCACCCTATGACAGGCTGGTGCTTGCTGGTCTTGTCGGCTTGGAAGACCCCGCCCGGGCCGACGTGCCACCGGCCATCCAGGACTGCCGGCAATCGGGAATTCGCGTTGTCATGGTCACGGGCGATCACGTGGTGACGGCGAAAAGTATCGGTCGAGCCGTCGGTCTTGGGGAGAACGTTTCGAATGTCATGGAGGGCAAGAATATCAGGCAGATGATTGAAACCGGGCAGCCTGCCCTCCAAGACATCGGAATTTTCGCGAGAGTAACGCCAGATGAAAAACTCGCTCTCGTTCGGACGTATCAGGCTGCGGGCGAGATTGTCGCCATGACGGGGGACGGGGTGAATGACGCCCCCGCTCTGCGGCAGGCCGATATCGGAGTGGCGATGGGCTTGCGCGGCACCGATGTCGCGCGCGAAGCGGCTGCCATGATCCTGCTCGACGATGCGTTTCCAACCATCATCAAGGCGATCCACGAGGGGCGCGTGATTTTCGCCAATATCCGTCGCTTCGTCGCCTACCTCTTGTCCTGCAATCTCAGCGAGGTGTTGGCGGTCGGCCTCGCCGTGTCGCTGGCGCTTCCTTTGCCACTCCTGCCGCTGCAAATTCTGTATCTCAATCTGGTGACGGACGTATTCCCCGCTTTCGCGCTTGCCATGGGCGAGGGCGAGGAGGGCATCCTCAAGCGGCCGCCGCGGGATCCAAAGGAGCCGATTCTGGGCCGCCGGCAATGGATCACCATCGTCCTGCACGGGGCGGCGTTGACCGCAGGCACTTTCGGGGCGCTGGCTGCGTCGGCCTGGCTCGCTCTCGATGCCCGATCAACAGTCACTATCACGTTCCTCACGCTCGCCTTTGCCCAGCTCTGGCACGCGTTCAACATGCGTGATCCGCGCTCGCCGCTCTTGGTCAACGAGGTGACGCGGAACTCCTGGTTGTGGGGCGCGCTTTTGCTATGTGCAACGCTGCTTGCTGTGCCACCCTACCTACCGTCGGCTGCGGATTTATTGCAGCTTGCGCCTCCAAGCTCTGAAATGTGGTTGATCGTGATTATCTTCAGCGTGGTGCCGCTAATCGTCACGCAAGCTGGCAGCGCGGTCGTCGGATGGATTGCGAGAGTGCGATAGCAACAAAGGAAGCTATTTTTCCTTTTGTTTTCGAAACTTCTTCGGCCGCGGGGAAGCATGCAATTACTTGTCGAACGCGCGCCGACTGTGGCGGGGCTGCGCGGCTAAGGCGTCACCCTGATGAGGTCGCACCTTGTGATGCCTATACGTACCCAAAACTGCAAACACTCGGGAGGTTGAGGTGAGGCCAATGTTAAGCTACTTGCTGCCTCACATGATTGGCGTCATCTGCATCGGGGCTGTCATCTGGCTGATTAGTCGCGGATAACGTGTGGGCGCGCTGCGTTTCTGACCTTCGAGATGGGAGAACGACGAGGGTACAGGGCCTATCCGAACAGGTGGGCGAGCCAGTACGCTGCTCCGGCGGCCAATCCGCCTACCAGCAACGTCTGCAGGGCAGACTTGGTCTTGTTGACGCCGGTGAAGTGTCCTTTGACGGCTCCGAAGCAAAGCAGGGCGGCGCCAGTCGCGGCGACCGAGATCTGCAGGGCCGTTCCGATGTTCTGAGTGAACATGTAGGGCACGAGCGGAATCAGGCCGCCGACCACATATGAGCCTCCGATCGTCGCGGCGCTGATCGGCGCGCGCTTCGGATCCGGACGCTCCAATCCCAGTTCGAAGCGCATCATGAAGTCGACCCATCGCTGACGATTCGCCGAGACCGCGCCGACGACCGACTTGAGCGCATCTCCTGCAAGGCCGTACTCCCGGAAGATCTGCTCCACCTCCTCGATCTCCCGCTCGCGAAGCTGATCGATCTCACGGTGCTCGCGCTGTTCCTCGGCAGCATAATGTTCCGCGTCGGTGCGCGCAGCGAGATACCCGCCGAGGCCCATCGCGATCGCGCCAGCGACAACTTCGGCCAAACCGGCGGTGACAATCACGTCTGTGCTAGTGACGGCGGCCGAAAGACCCGCCGCCAGCGCGAACGGGACCGTCAAGCCGTCGGCCATCCCAATCACGACGTCACGTACGCTTCCAGTGGCGGTGAAGTGCTTTTCTATGTGAGGGGTGGCTGGCACAGGGACGCTCCTGGTTGCGGTTTCGGTTTGAAGAGAGCTGCCTAATCAGCAGTTCTCTTGCGGCCGGAGATCATGGAAGCCACCAAGTTCTCGCGATGCTCGAAGCTCGCGATGAGCACGCCAAGGACATGCGCCACGACCAGGCCGACGGTTAGGTTGGCCAGGAATTCGTGGACGTGTTCGATCATCTTGGAGCCCCAGTAGGCGTCCGTCGTCATCATGTAGCCCGTCGCGCACGTGCCGACCAGCGCGGCGAGGAGCGCCACGATCATGGCACCGCCCGCGGGGTTGTGCCCTAGGTAGCGGGTAGCTCTGAGCATTACGACATCACGAAGATAGGCGAGCACCTCGCGCGGCGGACGAACGAAGTTCGAAAAGCGCGCATGCCTCGGGCCGACGAACCCCCAGATGATGCGGAGCGTAAGGAGGGCGGCGATCGCGTAGCCGGCCGCGAGGTGGACCCGCTCGATCTCGTCGCCGGTGGCGTAGGCGATCACGAAGGTCGCCACCAGCGACCAATGGAAGATCCGGACGAACGGATCCCAGACCTTGACCGTGGCCGGCGGCATCGCGCCGCCGGCTTCGATGGTGTTGCTTACGGTTCTCATTTGCGGACCGCTACATCTGGCCGATGATTTGGCCGTTGGTCGGGTCAACGAACAGCTCGACCCGATTGCCGTTCTTGTCGAGCGTATGGAGCTCGCCGCAGGCGTTCTTGAGTTTGGCTTTCTGAACCTTGTATCCTTGGGCCTCGACCTTGGCCTGCAACTGCGCCATCGGCAGCCACTGGGCTTCGGGGGCCGACGTGCAGGGCTTGCCGAGGCTGCCGGCCTGGGCGCTGGCGGCGGTGAGGGTCACGGCGGCGACGGTAAGAATGGCGATCTTGCGCATAGGTATCTCCTGACGGTTGCCGGCCGCACCATGCGTCGGCGATGCGGGCAATCTGCCAGAAGCGGCCTGACCGGAGCCTGTTGAGCGAGGTCAGCGAATTGTCAGCTGATATCTGGCAACCATATCTACCCGATGACGAGCTGCTTCATGAATTTGTGCCCGCCCCGAATTTGCGCCCTTATCCTTGCGACCGCGCTTGTGGTCGCAGGCAGCGGGGCGCCGGCATTCGCGCGCGACCATGACGACGCGCTACGCGCCGTCAAGGCCGGCGAAATTCGTCCGCTCGCCGATATTCTGAGTGCGATAAAGGAGAAGCTTCCCGGCGACGTCGTCGGCGTGAAGCTCGAACGCGAAGCCGGCGTCTGGATGTACGAGTTCCGCGTGATCGACGACAAGGGGCGGCTGTTCGACATCCACGTCGATGCCCGCAGCGGCGAAGTCGAACGGACCAAGGAGAAGTGATGCGTGTGCTTGTTGTCGAGGACGACCAGCGGATCGCGTCGGATGTCTCGCGCACGCTCGAAGCCTCCGGTTACGTGGTCGAGACGGTTGCGAACGGCGAGGACGCCTGGTTTCTCGGTGATACCGAGGACTACGGGGCTATCATCCTCGACCTTGGTCTGCCGGGCATGGATGGCCTTGCGGTCCTGAAGCGCTGGCGCGCCAATGGCCGCCACATGCCCGTCCTCATCCTCACGGCACGAGGCAGCTGGGCCGAGCGGGTAGACGGGATCGACGCCGGCGCAGACGACTACCTACCGAAACCGTTCCGGATGGAGGAACTGCTGGCACGCCTGCGGTCGATCGTGCGGCGTGCAACGGGGCACGGCTCCTCGGTCATGACCGCCGGCGAAATCACTCTGGACGAACGCCAGATGAAAGTGACGCGCCGTGGCGTGCCGATTACGCTCTCGCCGCTCGAGTACCGGCTGGTGGCCCATCTCCTCCGGAATCGAGGGCGGGTCGTCTCGCAGCAGGAGCTCGACGAGAACGTCTACGGTCACGGTGAAGACCACGACTCGAACACGCTTGAGGTGCTGGTCGGCCGCGTGCGCAAGAAGCTAGGCGCTGACGCAATCGAGACGCGGCGAGGGTTCGGTTATCTGATGCCGGAGGAGCCCGCGTGAACCGGCATTCGCTCCGGCTGCGACTTGTCGCCGGCGGCATCGTCGCGATCCTGATCGCGCTTGGGATCGCCGGCGGCGCGCTCGTTATCCTCTTCGAACGCCATGTTTCGCGCACCCTCGCTCAAGATCTGGACGTCCATCTGAAGCAGCTTCTCTCGAATATCGATGTCGACCCCCAAGGCAAGTTGGTGCTGACGCAGCCTCCCGTCGATCCACGGTTCGCGGAGCCTCTTTCCGGGCTCTACTGGCAGGTCGGCGATGATCACGGGCAGTTGCTTCGCTCGCGGTCGCTGTGGGATTCCGTAGTAGAGCTTCCGGCGGATCGGTTGAGCCATGGCGAAACGCACCAGCATGAAGCGTCAGGACCCGGAGGCCAACGCGTTCTGGTGGCCGAGCGAGCGGTTACGCTTTCTGCGGAGGGGAAGCCGGTCACCGTCCGCCTTGCCGTCGCCGAGGATCTCGGAAGGATGTCAGAGGCAAGCTCGGCGTTCGCCAAGGATCTTTCGATCGCGCTCGTCCTGCTCGGCTGCGCGCTGGCGCTTGCGACATGGGTCCAGGTCGGCGTCGGTTTGCGTCCGCTAGTCGCGCTGCGGCGCGGAGTTGCCGATATCAGAACGGGGCGGATTCGGCATCTGCCGTCCTCCGTCCCGACCGAGGTCCACCCTCTCGTCGAGGAAGTCAACGCACTCATCGATGCGCAGGAACACGAAATCGAACGGTCCCGCGGTCGTGCCGCGGACTTGGCGCACGGGCTGAAGACGCCCCTTGCTGCTCTTGCGGCCGATGCCTCGCGCCTCCGGGAGCGCGGCGAGCACGATATTGCCAAGGACATCGAGGCTGTTGGCGAAGCCATGGGGCGCCACGTCGACCGCGAACTTGCCCGCGCCAGGGTTCGTGGGCGCGCCAGAGGCGGCGTAGCGACATCAGTTTCCGTGAAACCGCTCGTGGGGTCTATCATCGCGACTGTGTCCCGCACGCCCGAGGGTGCGCGAGTAAGATTCGAGAACCTTGTCGCCGACGATCTTTGCTTACCGCTGGACAGGGCCGACCTTGCGGAAATCCTCGGTAATCTGATCGAGAACGCCGCCCGCCATGCTGCAGGATGCGTCCGTATCACCGCCGATGACAATCGGCCGCTTCTTGCCGTTGAGGACGACGGCGAAGGCATTGAACCGACCTACCTGTCACACGTGATCGAGCGTGGCACTCGCCTCGACGAGCGAGGAGGTGCCGCGGGCCTCGGTCTTGCCATCGTTCAGGACGTCCTGGACGCATACGAGTGGAGATTGGAACTCTCGAAGTCGGAGCTTGGCGGGCTGAAGGCCACGATCGCTTCGAGGTCTGCGTCTCGAGCACGATGCCCTTCAGGCCCATATCCCTGATTTGGAGCCGCAGCGACTGACATCGCATTTGGTCAACGCTCAGAAATCCAGTCGGAGAGTCCTCGCTTGGATCCAATCACTCGTTTTGGCTGAACGGGGTTTATTGTCCCGGCGGAAACGCGAAAGGCACTATCGAGGATCATCCGCGCAAATGCCTTCGCCTCAGCTTCTGTAGGAAAGGTCTTGGTTTCGCGCCGGTAAATGCGGTCCTTTCCGCAGCTGGCCGGTTCAAATGAGATGTACCACTTCGGCTCCATAGCCGGTTTCTCCAAGCGCGCAAGTTGACCTACCGGTTCTCCGCTCCGGCCTGGGTCACGAACCGAGATCCGTTCCAGCGAAGGATCCGTGGTGCTCCGCTCGAGCGGTCTTGTACCTCCAGAAAGGCGGCATTTCGCTCGCGCACCAGGCGGACATCCTGAGCCCGCAGAGCCAGCACCTTCCGATATCGTCCCCGGGCTGCCACATACACTTCGTACAAACACCCTGATGCATTGCAAATGACCCCTCTGTTGCGGCACTGGAAATCATCGAAGTGAAGAGCAACGAATTGAGTGCCAAGAGTTGTGAGGTAAAGCGCAAATTGTTGCGTAGCGGCGATCGGGGCGCCACACGCGGCCTCCCACTTTTTTGCCTGGTCTCGTATCTCAGGAGGGAGATTGGTCAGGTGCGCAGGATTCCATGAATCTTGCCGAATGCCTCCATGGGAGGACGCCGATTGGGGCAAGGCCAATAAACAGAGAGCGAATACGGTCGCCGCAAGAGCGCGGTTCTTCGGCAGCACGGCGTTTTCTCCTAGGTACCTGACTGCTATCGCGGAGGCGCGATTAGCAATCATCATCGCAGATCTGACCTTACAAATTGCTGACATGGATCAACAGCTTCCAGTCAGTGAGGGTGCATCATAAGCGTTGCGTGGAAGCGCTCCGCTCCGTGCACCCGTTAGCGTCAGATTGCTGACGGGGCCGTGAGTCTTTGACCTGCAGAGCGCCGACAGTCGGTCTACGCCCCAAGACCTCAGTTTTGGTTACTGCAATGGGATCTTCGCAATGTTTCTGAGTTCATCAGCGCTCTTATGGCTGAAAAGGACCCGCGTCCTGATTGCAATAGCGTTCCTGGCTTTACCGTCCAACTCGGTGGCCGAGGACCAACTAAAGCTCAGCACCGAGCAGGCAACGAGCCTGGGCATTCGCGTCGTTCATCCCATTGCGAGTCCGACCGACAAGACGCTCCCTTATCCCGCCCAGATCGTCATTCCTACCCCGCAATTGTGGGTCGTTAGCGCTCCCGTGGCCGGAATGGTGACCAATCTTTCAGCGGCGCGGGGCGATCGCGTTGTTGCCGGACAGCCGCTCGCCACTATGGAGAGTCCAAGCTTTGTGTCGCAGCAGCGTGACTATTTACATGCTGTTGCGCAAGAAGTTCTGGTTGCCCAGCAACTCAACCGTAACACCCAACTGTTCCAAGGCAATGCGGTCGCACAGCGCGTTCTTGAGGCGAGCCAGGCGGAAGCCCGACAGGCAAGCATTGTAGTCGCGGAGCGTCGGCAGGTTCTCCGCCTCAGCGGCCTTTCGGATGAGACAATCTCAAGACTTACCAGCGAGGCAGCGATCAGCGCGACCCTAACGGTCGCCGCGCCACGACCGGCCACCGTGATCGATATTGCTGTTTCTCCCGGCCAACGTGTGGAGCAATCGGCACCGCTGATCAAGCTCGCACAGCTTTCTCCACTATGGGTCGAGATCGCGGTGCCTGCATCGAATATCAAAGCCATTCAACAAGGCGCGAAGGTGGAGGTCGACGGCTATGACACTCCAGGCCACGTGGTGCTGGTTTCTGAAACGACCGATCCGGCTACACAAACCGTGCTGGTCCGAGCCGAGGTGCCGAACTCAGGCGATTTGCGTCCGGGGCAGACTGCTGCTGCTCGGATCTCCTTTGTTTCCAAGCGGGAGAGCGCTTGGGAACTCCCTTACACTGCGCTGATCCGGAGGGGTGAGCAGGCCTCGGTGTTCGTGGCAATGCAGGACGGATTCCGTCTGGTGCCGGTCACGCTGCTTGAGGAGGACCAGGACCATGTCGTGATCTCCGGTACCATCACAGACAAGGACGAAGTGGCGGTCAGCGGCATCTCCGCGCTCCGCGGAATCCTGCTCAAGCTGGGCGCAGGCTAGTCATGCTCGCACGCCTTGTCGCATTTGCGCTTTCTCAGCGGCTTTTCGTCGCGCTTAGTGTGCTCCTATTGATCGGTGCCGGGCTGGTTGTGTTGCCCAGCCTGCCGATCGACGCCTTTCCGGATGTCTCGCCCGTCCAGGTCAAGGTCATCATGAAGGCGCCGGGTCTCACCCCGGAGGAGGTGGAACAGCGGGTCACAGTGCCGATCGAGCTCGAACTGCTTGGGTTGCCAAACAAGAAGATCCTGCGCTCTACCACCAAGTACGCCCTGGCCGACGTCACAGTCGATTTCGAGGACGGCACAGACATCTATTGGGCGCGTAACCAAGTATCCGAACGCTTGGCCAACATCACCCGTGACTTGCCAGAGGGGGTGGCAGGTGGGCTTGCCCCGATCACCAGCCCGCTCGGTGAAATGTTCATGTTCACCATCGAAAGTGCAGAACTTTCGCTGGCCGAGCGGCGGAGTCTGCTCGATTGGGTGATCCGTCCGGCGCTACGGACGGTGCCAGGAGTGGCCGACGTCAATGCGCTCGGGGGGTATGTCCGGGCTTTTGAAATCGTCCCGCTTAGCGATGCGCTTGCAGCCCGCGGCATTTCCTACGAGATGTTTCGGCGCGCGATCGAGACGAACAGCCGCAATGACGGCGCCGGTCGTGTCAATCAGGGCGAAGACAGCGCTCTCGTGCGTATCGAAGGCAGCATTCGGACCATCGACGACATCAGGCAAATCGTCGTCGATACCAAAGATGGGGTTCCGATCCGGGTCAAGGATATTGCCCGCGTCCAATTAGGGGCACTGACACGGTACGGCGCTGTCACCGCGGATGGTCGTGGCGAGACGGTCGAGGGCCTCGTGCTTGGTCTGCGAGGCGCCAATGCACGTCAACTCGTGGCCGACGTGCAGGCACGCCTCGACGAGATTAAGCAATCACTCCCTCAAAGTGTCAGTATCCAGGTCTTTTACGACCGTGGCCGGCTGGTTGACCGCGCGGTTGGCACCGTTATCCGCGCACTTGGCGAAGCAACCGTCCTTGTCGTCGTCCTTCTCCTGCTATTTCTCGGCAACTGGCGAGCCTCCCTGGTGATCGCCCTAAGTTTGCCGCTCGCGATCGTGATCGCCCTTATCGTCATGCGCATGGTCGGCATGTCAGCAAACTTGATGAGCCTCGGCGGCCTTGCTATCGCTATTGGCATGCTGATCGACGCTCTGGTGGTGGTGGTCGAGAACGTCGTCGGAAATTTGAGTAAGGAACCGCAGGGAAAGGCCGCGCCGCTAGTCCATGTCATCTACCGCTCCGCCTCCGAGGTGCTTCAACCGGTCGCCTCGGGCGTGCTGATTATCATGATCGTATTCGTGCCGCTGCTGACGCTGGAGGGGCTTGAAGGGAAGTTATTCATCCCTGTAGCGCTCGCGATCATCTTTGCGCTCGGCGGGTCGTTGCTCTTGGCGCTCACGGTCATTCCCGTAGCAACATCGTTTCTCCTCCAGACTACGTCGCATCAAGATCCGTGGTTGATCCGAATTGCGTCGCGGCTTTATGCGCCTGCACTTGCTTGGGCTCTGAAGAACGAGCGTAAGGTGGTCATCGCGGCAGTCGCGGCCCTCGTCGCTGCCGGCTACGCCTACACCCAGCTCGGCAAGACGTTTATGCCGACGATGGACGAGGGCGATACCATCGTCAGCGTCGAGGCGTTGCCATCCATCAACCTCGACGAAATGATTGCGATCAACGCCAGACTTCAAGCGGCCATCCTCGCGAAGGTCCCTGACGTCAAGAGTATCGTGGCCCGGACCGGGTCCGACGAGCTCGGGCTTGACCCGATGGGACCTAACCAGACCGACACATTCCTGGTTCTAAAGCCCGCAGAAGAGCGAAAGACAATCGTGAAGTCTGCCCTGATTGAAGAGCTGCGGCAGGTGCTCGGCAATTTCCCGGGACTATCGCTCAGCTTTACGCAGCCGATCGACATGCGCGTGCAGGAGATGATCAGCGGCGTCCGCGGCGATGTCGCGGTGAAAATCTTTGGAGCTGATATCGGCAAGCTCAATGAGATTGCGAGCAGGCTATCCGGCATTTTGTCAAGCATCGACGGCGCTGAAGATGTCTACACCACACTCAACGAGGGTGCCCAATATTACACGGTCGCCGTGAATCGGATGGAGGCGGGACGCCTCGGCCTGACGGTGGACGCCATCTCCACTTCGTTACGCACCCAGATCGAGGGACGCACGATAGGGACGGTGCTGGAAGAGGGGCGCCGTACCCCCATCCTCGTTCGCGGCAGCGAAACGACGCGCGAGGCGCCGACACTGCTCGCGAACCTGCCGCTAACGCTTGCCTCGGGTCAGCACGTGGCGCTCTCACAAGTCGCCCGCATTCAGCGCGTCGACGGTCCCGTTGTGGTTAATCGCGAGAATGGGAGTAGGATGAGCGTTGTGCGAGCCAATGTGCGTGGCCGCGACATGGTCGGCTTCGTCGAGGCGGCCCGGCAGAAAGTCGCTGCGGAGTTGCCCCTGCCGGAGGCTTACAGGCTGACTTGGGGTGGTCAGTTCGAAAATCAGCAACGCGCGGCGGCGCGCCTCTCGATCGTGGTGCCAGTGGCGATCGGGCTGATCTTTGTGCTGCTCTTCACGACCTTCGGTTCGATCCGACAAGCGCTGTTGGTCCTCGTCAATATCCCGTTCGCCGTGATTGGCGGCGTGTTTGCCTTGGTGCTTACCGGCGAATACCTTTCGGTTCCGGCGTCCGTCGGGTTCATCGCGCTTTTGGGAATTGCGGTGCTAAACGGCGTCGTTCTGGTCTCCTATTTCAACCAACTGCGTGCTCATGGCGTACCGGAGGGTCGCATCGTCGTCGAGGGGGCCATGCGCAGGCTCAGACCGGTTCTAATGACGGCGAGCATCACGGCCTTGGGCCTGATCCCGCTGCTGTTTGCGACCGGTCCAGGATCCGAGATCCAGCGCCCGCTCGCAATCGTGGTGATCGGTGGTTTGCTCTCCTCGACAGCCTTGACGCTGATCCTTTTGCCGATCCTATATCGCCGATTTGGCGGCATGAAGGAGACCAAATGAGTGCCGAATTCGTCTGTCTCACACTGATCGCCGGCCGGGCGCTTCGCGACGAATTGTTCGACTTCCTCAGCCAGCAGCGCGATCTCGTTTCCGGCTTTACGGCCTCGGACGCCGCAGGGCATGGTCCCGACGTCCGATTGCAGACGTCGACCGAGCGGGTCAAAGGGCATGCCGACGAGTTGATGGTGCGGACCGTCCTTGGAGTGCAAGAGGCGGCGCAGTTGCTCGAACGGCTGAAGGCGACCTTCGCCGGATCCAGGATCGTCTACTGGATCATGCCCGTCGCAGAATTTGGCGTGATCGATGCCCCCAATCGATAAGGCTTCTCTGATCTTTGGACGCTACGCTTTAGATCAGCATGAAAATGTAGATGACCCGCAGGGGCCGCATGCTCCCACAGGCCATGTATGGCCGTTCTTTCTTGTGACTACGCATGCTTCTTACCCACCCGAGCGGTATTGGTTGGGGGCTCATGCAGCTTAGTATCAAGCCACTCCGCAAAACTCGTTTGACCTGATCGCAATGGCCTCGATGGCTGTTTTGCTGCAATTCCTCCGGATCGGGTGCGCATCGAGGTAACGCTCAAGCGTCCCAAGGCCGCTAATCAGCGGCGCTGTCGCTTGCTACTCTTGCTGAATGCGGCTCAGATAATCAATAACAGCGAGGATGCGTTTTCGCACGACGACTTCCGGGCTTTGCTCCGGTCCAGCCATCTTCCAATAATACGGATCAACATAGTGAGGCAAGTTGACGACGGGGTTGAATCGCTCTCCCCAAATTGGCATTTCGCGAGTGCCGTGAGCTGGAATTGTCTTCAATCCCTCTACGGTCTCATAAACAGCGTTCGTGGGAAATACGCCGTTGTTGTTCTTGGCTAACATCGTCAAATCGGGAGGCGGTATCTTAAGTTGGTTGCTAACCGGTCCTTTGCCCCTCGCATCAGCACCATGACAGCTGGCGCACGAAGATTGAAACTCTGATCTACCCATGTCGAGGTCTTCAGCCTGGGCTGCGGCGGCGAAACCAGCGGTCAGACCGGCCATTACCAAACATTTTCCACCAAAGCTTACCATGTCGCACTCCGACGCTGGTTGGGAAGATGCAAACTATTAGCGGTTTCGCATCCCGACAGTTTGACGCACATCAAGGCTGGCTTTCGGCTTAAGCTCATAAGTGGTTTGAAATGCCGCACGCTGGCGGCAGCAGGCGCTCTCGCATAGCGGAATGGCGCGTCTCGTGCCCGCATGACAACCTCCGTATCAAGCGCTCGATCTCAACTATCGACATTTTGCCGGATTGAGAGCGGCCGAGATTGATCGGGATCAAGCAACAGGAGCGTCGAGCGGTCAGAATGGAGGCTGTGTAAGGAGGAGATCCCAATGATCAAGATACCGCATCACGCCGTGGTGTTCGTCGGCGATGGGCGAAAGGCTCTGTTCTTCCGGAACGAAGGTGACGAAAAATTCCCGAACTTGAGGGTGGAAGCCGCCTTCGAGGATCAGAATCCGGCAACCCATGACCAGGGAAGCGACCGGCCGGGCCGGGTGAGCAAAGCCGCGCATAGCGGGCAAAGAAGCGCCGTGGAGACGAGCGATTGGCATGAGCTCGAGGAGCGCCGCTTTGTGAAGCAGGTGGCGGTTGCCGTGGAGCGCATTGTACGCGGCGAGCCATCGACGGCGCTGATCGTCGTCGCACCGCCGCGCACTCTGGCGGCGCTTCGGTCGGACTTCCATCCCGATGTGAAACGCCGGATCGTGGCGGAGCTTGCCAACGACCTCACCAGGCACCCGGTCGGCGACATCGAAAAGCACTTGTTGCGCGAGTAGGGCAGATCGTGTGGGGCAACTTGGCCGAGGTCGCCTCCGAGCACAAGCGATTCGAGGGCGGACGAGAATATCCCGCTTGATGTGCGTCAAGTCTCATTCGCTTGGCTGCGGACGTGGGCGCCGACCTCATCGTTACAGGAGGTTATGGACATAGCCGGTTGGGCGAATGGATGTTCGGCGGCATGACGAATAGCCTTCTGCAGCAGGCGCGAGTCTGCCTGATGATGGTCCACTAGGCCGCGATGCTCGGTCTCGACAACGGCGGTTCGACGCTGCAATCGAGAAAGCCCGGCTCGCGATTTTGATGGGAGACAGGCAATGCGGGCATCAGATATCATGCGGAGGTCGTTTGCAACCGTGAAGCCGGAAGCGCCGCTGCTGGAGGCGCTCCATCTCCTGCTCGAGACCAATCAGCGCGGCCTGCCGGTCCTCGATGATGAAGGGGCCTTGGTCGGCATCATTGCCGAAGGCGACTTCCTCCATCGTCGCGAGTTGGGCGTCACCTATCCCGAAGGGTGTTGGCTCGAATGGTTGCTGGGGAAGCAGGAGGGCGAGCTCGCTCGTGAGCGAACCAGGGGACTGCGGGTCGAAGCAGTCATGAGCCGTCATCCTGTTTGCGTCGACGAGAATGCCACGATCGATGCTGTCGTCAAGGAAATGGATGTCTACCAGATCTCGCAGGTGCCGGTGCTCCGCAAGAGAAAGGTCGTGGGTATCGTTGGCCGAATGCAGATGCTCACAGCGCTGGCAAGCTGTCTTGGGGAGCCTGGCAGGGCTTAAGGGATAGGGTCAGCCGAGCGGGGGTATTTCGAGCACTTGCGATGGGTCCACTCCACAAGATGCCAGACCGCGACATTCGGCTCGATGCCTGCAGAGGCATTGCACTCTGGTTCGTCTTCATCAACCACATACCAGGGAATATCTGTAGCTGGCTAACGTTGAGCCATTATGGATTCAGCGACACCACTGAAGTCTTCATGTTTGTCTCGGGGCTGACGTGCACGATGGCATATGGACACGTGTTCAGAAGCGCCGGGACTTGGGCGACGATCTGTCATACGGTTCGGCGGAGCTGGGAGATTTATTCGGCATTTCTGCTGTTGACGCTGTTTCTGGTCGTGGCAGTTCATTGGATGGATGCTGACCTCGCAGACGAGGCAAATGTGGCGATCGTCCTGCAGAAGCCGGGAGAAGCGCTGTCGCGTGCGGCGATCCTGCAATACCGTCCCGTCAATACGGACGTGCTGCCGACCTTCGTGCTCTTCCATTTACTGTTTGCGCCGTGGCTCCTGCTTTTGCTCAGATGGCCAAATGCGACCTTGGCCGCTTCGGCTCTGCTGTACGGCTTGGTCCAGACTTACGGCTGGAACTTTCGGGGGTGGCCGACGAACGACTGGTATTTCAACCCGTTCGCCTGGCAATTCCTCGTCACGATCGGTGGATGGTGGGCGGTGGTGGGGCATGGGCGGTTGGCGCCATTCGTGATGTCGCGTCCGGCGATCATGCTTTCGGCCGCATACCTGATTTGGTCACTGGCTGTTACAATGAGTTGGATCAATCCGGCTCTTGAGCTCGTAGTTCCTCAATTCCTGAAAGCCTTGGTCTATCCGATAGACAAGTCGGATCTTGATCCGCTGCGGCTTCTGCATTTTCTTGCGCTTGCGGTCTGCGTCGCCAACCTCGCGCCGGCGCATTGGAGCGTCATGCGGTCACGCATGCTCTTGGGAGCTGTTCGTTGCGGAGAGAATTCGCTAGAGATCTATTGTGTGGGGGTCTTGTTGTCCCTTGCGGCATATCTCGTTCTGAGAACCATATCTGACGGCATGCTCGCTCAAGTCATCGTCAGCGGCACAGGCATCGCTCTTCTTACCGTCTTTGCCACATTGCTGACCGGGTTCGCTGGCCTTGCCGCGCCTCGAATAAGGCTACTTTGATCAGGTACATCTTCGACATTTCGGACCGGCTCACATGCCTTCAAGCGCTCTGCGCAATTTTCGGATGATCACGCCCCGTGATCGATCGTCTGCGGCCGCTTCGATCTGGTCATTGATATCGAGAAGCAGTTTGGACATATCGTTGTGCCAATCGAGGCTGACGACTGCATCGGGAGCGAGCCTGCGGCGGCGAGCAACGTCGATCGGTGTCGGCGCGGCTGTCGATAATTCGTAGACGTCGTCCAGCATAGGCGTGAAAATCTGCGCGGTCGGAACGGTTCGCTCGGCGACCCGGTGCAGAAGGCCTCCGAGCGCGTGCTCCTCCCCATGCACGATGAACAGACCGCGATGAATGGGTCGCCGCGCGGCAATCCAGCGCGCGAGTTCCGGACCGTCGGCGTGCCCTGAGTATTCGTCGATATATCGAATCCTCGCAGCGACTTTGATCTCTTCGCCCTGTATCCTCACCGCTTTCGCGCCATCTCGCAGAAAGCGGCCTAGGGTACCTTGTGCCTGGAATCCCGCGAGCAAGACCGTGCACTCCCTGCGCCACAACCATCGCTTCAGATGATGGCGGATGCGGCCGGCGTCGCACATTCCACTTGCGGCAATGATGATATGGAAGCCGGAGAGCCTGGCGATCGACTTGCTCTCATCAACGGTTTCCGTGAAGTGCAACTGACTGGAAGTCAGAAGCCGGTCCAAATCGACGCTCGGATCGAGACTGGCCGTGTTATTCCGAAAGACTTCCGTCGCACGGATCGCCAAA
>NZ_JASAUS010000091.1:0-37523 GCF_029953005.1 Bradyrhizobium sp. Mp27
GAACTCGAGAGCTATATTGCGTACCCGCCGCTGCAGGACCCGGCGAGCTACAACCTCGACCAGGTGATGCAGCAGATCAAGCAGGCCAAGACTGCCGGTCGCAGCGATTAGCTGCGTGCGACGAGCGTGATCCGACGAAGCGGGCGCCCGACGGGGCGCCCGCCAACGGAATGGCAAGCAAGTGATCAAGTAGGCCGCGCCGGGCCAATAGACACCTCCACAAGCGACGTCGGCTTCCGATGCATCAAGCGAACAGAGCCAATTGCATAACAACAGGAGGAGCACGTCATGAGTAGCAAGCGTCCGCCAGAAGAATCCCACGACGTTGCGCCGCAATCCGGCCGTGGAATGAAACGCCGCGATCTGCTGCTGAGCGGCAGTTCGCTTGTGGCCGCTTCGGCGCTCTCGGCCGTCGGGCTGACAACGCCGGCACAAGCGCAGCAGCCGGCTCCAGCGCCCGCAACGGGGGGACAACGGCCGAACATCGTCTTCATCATGGGCGACGACATCGGCTGGTTCAATATAGGTGCCTATCACCAGGGGATCATGGCGAGCCGGACGCCAAACCTCGACAAGCTCGCCGCAGAAGGCATGCGCTTCACCGACTATTACGCCGAGGCGAGTTGTACGGCGGGCCGCGCCAATTTCATCACAGGCGAACTGCCAATCCGCACCGGGCTCACCACGATCGGCCAGGCTGGCTCCCCGATCGGAATGCCTGCGCAGGCACCGACGATCGCGACCGCACTGAAATCCATGGGGTACGCCACGGGGCAGTTCGGCAAGAACCACCTCGGCGACCTCAACGAATTCCTGCCGACCGTGCACGGCTTCGACGAGTTCTTCGGCTATCTGTACCACCTCGACGCCATGGAAGACCCGGCCCACCGCAACTACCCGCAAGCGCTACTGGCCACCGTCGGTCCGCGCAACATGGTTCATTCCTGGGCGACCGACGTCGACGATCCGACGGTGCAGACGCGCTGGGGCAAGATCGGCAAGCAAAAGATCGAGGATTCCGGACCGCTTTATCCAAAGCGGATGGAGACGGTGGATGACGAAATCCTGAAGATCACGTTCGACTTCATCGACAAGGCCAAGCGGGACAACAAGCCGTTCTTCGTCTGGCTCAACCCGACGCGCATGCACGTCGTCACGCACCTCTCCGAGAAGTACGAGAACATGCGCAACTCCGAAAACGGCTGGTCGGTTTCCGAGGGCGGGTTTGCCCAGCTGGACGATATCGTCGGCGCCGTCATGAAGAAGCTCAAGGACGAGGGCTTCGACGACAACACGATCGTCGCGTTCACAACCGACAATGGGGCGGAGAACTTCACCTGGCCTGATGGCGGACAGACGCCATTTGCAGGCGGCAAGGGAACGGCCATGGAAGGCGGTTTCCGCGTGCCCTGCATGATCCGCTGGCCGGGCAAGGTGCCGGCGGGAAAGGTCGAGAACGGCATTATCTCCGGACTCGACTGGTTCCCGACCTTCGTCGCCGCAGCGGGCAATCCGAATATTGCCGACGAGTTGAGGAAAGGAAAGCAATCGCCGGCAAGACCTACAAGGTCTACCTCGACGGATACAACCAGATGGACCTGATTACCGAAAAGGCCCGTCTGCCCGCCACTCGGTCTTCTATTTCACCGAGGGTACACTGAGCGCGGTGCGCATCGACGACTTCAAATATCGCTTCACCGATCAGCCGAGCGGCTGGCTGGGCGGCACGGTCAAGGTTGATTGGCCGATCCTCACCAACATTCGGCTTGATCCGTTCGAACGCACCGGCCTGCCAAGCGGCGATAAGGGATCGTTGGCATACTACAACTGGTTTGTCTTCGAGTTCTGGCGCTTCCAGTTCGTGCAGCAGGAGGTCGGCAAGCTCGCCCAGACGGCGATCGAGTTCCCGCCGATGCAGAAGGGGGCGAGCTTCAACCTGGAAGCGGTCAAGGAGCAGATCGAAAAGGCCATGCAGTCGCAGGCTGGCAAATAGCAAATAAATGTGCGGTGAGCGGGCGCTCCGCGTCGGAGCGCCCGCCAACGGAATAGCGAGCAAGTGATCAAGCAGGCCGCGCCGGGCCAGTAGACACCTCCACAAGCGACGTCGGCTTCCGATGCATCAAGCGAACAGAGCCAATTGCATCACGACAGAGAGGAGCACGTCATGAATAGCAAGCTTCCGCCAGAAGAATCCCACGACGTTGCGCCGCAATCGGGCGGCGGAATGAAACGCCGCGATCTGCTGCTGAGCGGCAGTTCGCTCGTCGCCGCTTCGGCGCTCTCGGCTGTCGGGCTGACAACCACAGCGCAAGCACAACAGCAACCGGCCGCACCCGCTGCGGCCGGACGACGGCCGAACATCCTCGTCATTATGGGTGACGATGTCGGCTGGTTCAACATCGGCGCCTACCATCGGGGAATCATGTCGGGGAAAACGCCGAACCTCGACAAGCTGGCATCTGAAGGCATGATGTTCACGGACTATTACGCCGAAGCCAGCTGTACGGCGGGCCGGGCGAACTTCATCACCGGCGAGCTGCCGATCCGCACCGGGCTGACGACCGTGGGCCAGGCCGGTGCCGACGTCGGCATCCCGGCTCAGGCCGCGACGCTCGCCACTGCCTTGAAGGAACAAGGCTATGCCACCGGGCAGTTCGGCAAAAACCACCTCGGTGATCTCAACAAGTATCTCCCCACCTTGCACGGCTTCGATGAATTCTTCGGATACCTGTACCACCTCGACGCGATGTCGGACCCGTACTGGTACTCGTTCCCCATCGACGAGAAATACTACAACACCTACGGCCCGCGCAGCGTGATCCACAGCTTTGCCACCGACACGGAGGATTCGACCGAGATGCCGCGTTGGGGCAAAATCGGCAAGCAGAGGATCATCGATGAAGGCCCTCTGCCGCCGTTCCCGGACATGTCGAACGTGCCGAACATGCACGACTTGCCGTTCCTGAAGCCAAAATACGACATGACGACCTTCGACGAGGTGTTGGTCAAGGCTTCCACCGACTTCATGTCCAAGGCCAAGAGGGAGGGCAAGCCGTTCTTCGTCTGGCACAATACCACGCGCATGCACGTCTGGACGTTTCTCTCCAAGAAGTACAGCTCGATGCAGAACAGCCAGACGAACTATGGTCTCGAGGAAGCCGGCATGACGCAGATGGATGACAGCATCGGCGCACTGATGAAGCATCTCGACGACATCGGCGAGGCCAACAACACCATCTTGATCTTCACGACCGACAACGGCGCGGAAGTATTCACGTGGCCGGATGGTGGCATGACGCCATTCAAGAACACCAAGGGCACCGTCGGGGAAGGTGGCTTCCGCGTACCGTGTATCATTCGATGGCCAGGCCAGATCAAGCCGGGCACGGTCGAGAACGGAATCTTCTCCGGCCTCGATTGGTTCCCCACTCTGATGGCCGCGGCGGGCAACCCTGATATCACCAATCAGTTGCTGAAGGGCGTGAAGCTCGGCGAGCGGACCTACAAGAATCATCTCGATGGCTACAACCAGATGGATCTCCTTACTGGTAAGGGATCATCCAAACGCCACGAGCTTTTCTATTTCGGCGGTCCAAATCTGGGCGCGGTTCGCCTGGACGACATGAAGTTCACGTTCTTCGTGCAACCCTGGGGTTGGCCGGGCGAAAAAGTCACCACGGACATGCCCATCCTGGCCAATATCCGCCAGGATCCATTCGAGAGATTGTCGATCATGCGTGGCGAGTCGCTGAACACTGGGTCCCCTGGCTATTTTAACGAGTTCTTCGCCCGTGAGTTCTGGCGCTTCGTCCTGGTGCAGCAATATGTCGAGAAGCTCGCGTTGACGGCGGTCGACTATCCGCCGATGCAGGACCCGGCTTCCTTCAACCTCGATGCCGTCAAGAAGAAGATTGAGCAGATGATCAAGCACCGCGAGGGCCAGTAGTCACTCGCAAACCTGCAAATGGGGCGCCCCGTATGGGGCGCCGCTTTGGTGCCACAACAACCTCAGTTCATTGGGGGATTCATGATGGCCTCACACTCGTCCCTTGGCATCAGCCGCCGCATCCTGCTCTCGTCCCTGGCTTTTCTTCCATTGCTCTCTGCCTCGCTTCGCTCGACCCCGGCGGGGGCTCAAGCGCAACGCGATCCACTCCCGTCCTGGAACGAGGGGGTGACCAAGGCTTCAATCCTCGACTTCGTCGCGCGTGTCACGACGCAAGGCGGGCCTGACTTCGTACCGCCCGATCAACGCATCGCGACCTTCGACAACGACGGGACGCTTTGGATCGAGCAGCCGATGTATGTGCAACTGGCCTTCGTACTCGACCGCGTAAAGGCTATGGCGCCAATGAATCCGGAATGGAAGACCAAGCAACCGTTCGCGGGGGTGCTGGACGGTGATCTGAAGGCGGTGATGGCATCCGGCGAAAAGGGATTGGTCGAACTGATTGCGGTGACGCATGCTGGCATGACCACGGCGGAGTTCGAGAAGATTGTCACGGATTGGCTCGCGACCGCGCGCGATCACCGCTTCAAGCGGCCGTATACCGAACTGGTCTATCAGCCGATGCTCGAACTGCTCGCCTATCTCCGGGCCAGCGGCTTCAAGACCTTCATTGTGTCAGGCGGCGGCATCGAATTCATGCGGCCCTGGACCGAGCGGATCTACGGAATACCGCCGGAGCAGGTTGTCGGATCGTCGATCAAGACCCGATTTGAGATCAAGGACGGTGCGCCAACGCTCTTCCGGCTGCCCGACATCAATTTTATCGACGATAAGGCCGGCAAGCCGATCGGGATCAATAGCCACATTGGCCGGCGTCCGATTGCGGCCTTCGGCAACTCCGACGGCGATCTCGAAATGCTGCAATGGGCGACGCTCGGTACCAGCGGCGCGCGGTTCGGCCTGATCGTCCACCATACCGATGCGGAGCGCGAATATGCCTACGACCGCGACTCGCATTTCGGGAAACTCGACGTCGCTCTCGATGCTGCAGCGGTGAACAGGTGGACCGTTGTGGACATGAAGAAGGACTGGAAGCGCATCTTTGCCTTCGACTGACATCCAAGGACCCATAAGTGCCATCTGGCATCCTCGAATGGGCCAGCGGCCACAGGTGCGGCGAAGACTGACGCTAGAATGACGCAGACGAGCGTGAGCTTGAGGTTCATCGTCTGGCAACTTTGCTCTTGGTCACACTCGATTACCAATAAGCATTCGTGAGGCTCAATATGCGACCTAACAACGGCTGGCATCGCGTTGCAGCAAGAGACGCCAGCGAACGGCAACGCGAGCTTGCGTTTTTTCTCACTCGTTGGTGGGGGTCCGAAAATAGAATCGGTGGCACAAACTGCATACTCAACATTTCCAGCTATGAGAGGGTTGCAGTAGGTCTGCCGTGGCGCTCGATCGGACTTGGGTTACCGAATGTGGCTCTTTGGTCGCAGCATTGATCTTTCTTGCGAGAGATCTATCCCCGTTGAATTTTACATGATGAGCCCCGATCGCCTCGGGGGTACGCTGTCGCCGGATTGTATTCGGAGGTAACACATCTTACGAGGCACGACATGACAGGGAGCATTGCACTGGCGGGGCGGAGTGAGCGATCGAAATCAGCACGTCGACGCAGACTTGGCGTTGCTGCATTCGTCTCGACGTCCGCGATCATTGGTTTTTCCCATTGTGCGTTGGCCGATGAAGGCGGCGTCAGCTTCTGGATCCCCGGCTTCTTTGGCAGCCTCGCCGCCGTGCCCTCGCAGGCGCCGGGCTGGTCGGTGACCTCGATGTATTATCACACCTCGGTTTCCGCCGGTGCCGACGTCGCGCGGGCACGAGAGATCACGATCGGTCGCATTCCCGCGAATCTGAACGTCAACGTGAATGCCAGCGTCAGAGCAAATGTGGATCTTGGCCTTGTCGCCGGGACCTACACCTTTGCGACCCCAGTGCTGGGCGCCCAGGCCTCCGCCAGCCTGATGGGAGTCTACGGGTCCAACTCGACGTCGCTGGCGGGATCGCTGGTGGGGACAGTGACGGGACCAGGCGGCGGAGTACTCCCATTCTCGCGCTCCGACAGCATCGACAGCTCGCTCATTGCGTTTGGCGATCTGCTCCCGATGTTCCAGCTGAAATGGAACGCCGGTGTTCACAACTACATGACCTACATCACCGGGGACATCCCGGTTGGGGCCTATCAGTCGGACCGTCTTGCTAATTTGGGGCTTGGGCATTGGGCGATCGACGCCGGCGGCGGCTACACCTATTTCGACCAAAAGACCGGGCATGAATTTACAGGGGTGCTCGGATTCACTTACAACTTCGTCAACCCGGCCACTCAATATCAAAGCGGCGTCGACATGCACTTCGACTGGGGCGCGTCGCAATTTCTGACCAAGCAGTGGCAGGTCGGCCTCGTGGGTTACCTCTATCAGGAGCTCGGCTGCGACAGCGGCTCTGGCGATCGCGTCGGCTGCTTCCGGTCGCGGGTGCTCAGCGTCGGACCGCAGGTTGGCTACATTTTCCCGGTCGGAGACATGCAGGGATATCTGAACCTGAAGGCCTACGGCGAATTCGCCAATGAAAATCGGCCAGCGGGCTGGAACGTCTGGCTGACATTCAATCTTTCGCCCGCGGCGGCAACGCCGCCGACACCCTCGAGGCGCATTTTTACTAAGTAGGATCAGCGATTCCCCTACGGCAAATCGGGGGAAAGGCAGCCGTAACTGGGTGGCGATCCGACCGCTAATTCACCGTCAGCTTCACGCCGAGCCGCCCCGCAAGCTCCTGCACGAACTGCCAGGCGACGCGGCCCGAGCGGGAGCCGCGCGTGGTCGACCATTCCAGCGCCTCGCGCTCCAGCGCCTCGTCGTCGACCTCAATGCCGAAATGGCTGCAATAGCCCCGCACCATGGCGAGATACTCGTCCTGGCTGCAGCGGTGGAAGCCGAGCCACAGTCCGAAGCGATCCGACAACGAGACCTTCTCCTCGACCGCTTCGCCGGGATTGATCGCGGTCGAACGCTCGTTCTCGATCATCTCGCGCGCCAGCAGATGACGGCGGTTGGAGGTGGCGTAGAGGATGACGTTCTCGGGGCGGCCCTCGATGCCGCCTTCGAGCACCGCCTTGAGCGACTTGTAGGACGCATCATTGCCGTCGAAGGACAGGTCGTCGCAGAACACGATGAAGCGGAAGGACGAGGCGCGAAGCTGTTCCATCAGCTCGGGCAGGCTCTCGATGTCCTCGCGGTGGATCTCGATCAGCTTCAGCTTGTCGGAGGGCTTGCGTTCCGCGTTGATGCTGGCATGAGCCGCCTTCACCAGCGACGACTTGCCCATGCCGCGCGCGCCCCAGAGCAGGGCATTGTTGGCCGGCAGGCCGTTGGCGAAACGCTCGGTGTTCTCCATCAGGATGTCGCGCATCCGGTCGACGCCCTTCAGCAGGAACAGCTCGACGCGGCTGACCCGCGGCACCGCACCGAGGCGGCCGTCGGGGTGCCAGACATAGGCGTCCGCCCGCTCGAACGATTCGCGTTCGACGACCGGCTTGCCCTGGGCGGCGAGGTGCGCCGCGATCGTCTCCAGCGCGCGGACGATACGATCCTGGGAGAGGTCCGGGGCTGCCTTGGCGACTGCCTTGTCAACTGCCTTGGGGGTTGCCTTGGGACGTTTTGCCGCGACGCGGGCTGGCATCCTGGCAGGGGTACGGGGGCCTTTGCCGGCCGGGCTTTTGCTTGGTTTTTTGGGCATGTCCGAAGTTCCTGAGAATGCAGCCTTATCGGGCCTGAGGGCGCGCCGCAAGATGGCCAAATCGACGGTCTGGCAGCGTTGCAATTGGGGCAATGGCCGCTATAGTCCGCGCGAATTTGACCGAACCAGTCGCCTTTGAGGGCCTGACCGGTTTTCCCCCGTTTCCACGAGGATCGTCCGAATGTTCATTACCCCTGCGTTTGCCCAGGCCGCGGGCGCCGGCGACACCAACAGCATGTTGATGTCGCTGCTGCCGTTCGCCCTGATCTTCGTGATCATGTACTTCCTGATTCTGCGCCCGCAGCAGAAGAAGGTGCGCGACCACGCCGACCTCGTGAAGAACATCCGCCGCGGCGACACCGTCGTGACCTCGGGCGGCCTCGTCGGCAAGGTCACCAAGGTCGTCGACGACGACCAGATCGAGTTCGAGATTTCCGACGGCGTGCGCGTGCGGCAGATGCGCCAGATGATCTCGGGCGTGCGCGCGAAGGGCGAGCCGGCCAAGGAATCCAAGGATAGCAAGGAAGCCGCCAAGGACGACGCCGCGTCGAAGTGAGCGCTTCCGCGAGCATCTCAAGTCTCCCGATCTGACAGGTCCAGTCGATGTTGTATTTCACGCGGTGGAAGGCGCTCGGGATTATCCTGACGGCGCTGATCGTGTGCCTCTGCGCGGTGCCGAACTTCTTCCCCGAAGCGCAGGTCAAGACCTGGCCCGCCTGGGCTCAGCGTCGGCTCGTGCTCGGCCTCGACCTCCAGGGCGGCTCCTATCTGCTGCTCGAGGTTGATTCCAGCTATGTGAAGAAGGAGAGGCTGGACCAGGTCCGCGACGACGTCCGCCGGACGCTGCGCGATGCCAAGATCGGATTCACCGGCGGCGTGACCGTGCGCAACGACGCGGCCGAGGTTCGCATCACCAAGGAATCCGACGTGCAGCCGGCGCTCGCCAAGCTGCGCGAGCTGTCCCAGCCGCTGGGCGGACTGATGGGGTCCAGCGGTCAGCGCGACCTCGAGGTGACCGACGCCGGCGGCGGCGTGATCCGCCTGACGATTCCGCAGGCTGCGATGCTCGACCGCATGCGCAAGACCATCGAGCAGTCGATCCAGATCGTCGAGCGCCGCGTCAACGAGCTCGGCACCGTCGAACCGGTCATCCAGCGCCAGGGCAACGACCGCATTCTGGTGCAGGTCCCCGGCCTCCAGGACCCGACCCGCCTGAAGGAATTGCTGGGCAAGACCGCGAAGATGGAATTCCGCATGGTCGATGCGTCCGTGCCGCCGGATCAGGCGCAGCAGGGGCGGTTGCCGCCGGAATCCGAGCTGCTGATGAGCGCCTCGCCGCCGCCCACGCCCTATGTGGTCAAGAAGCAGGTGCTGGTCGCCGGTGGCGACCTGACCGACGCCCAGGCGAGCTTCGACCAGCGCACGGGTGAGCCGGTCGTCAGCTTCAAGTTCAACACCTCGGGCGCGCGCAAGTTTGCGCAGGCCACGCAGGAGAACGTCGGGCTGCCCTTCGCGATCGTGCTCGACAACAAGGTGATCTCGGCGCCCGTCATCCGCGAGCCCATCACCGGTGGCCAGGGCCAGATCTCCGGCAATTTCACGGTGCAATCGGCCAACGATCTCGCGATTCTGCTGCGCGCCGGCGCGCTGCCGGCGCCGCTCACGGTGGTCGAGGAGCGCACCGTCGGTCCGGGCCTCGGCCAGGATTCGATCGAGAAGGGCGAGCTTGCGGCCTATGTCGGCTCGATCCTCGTCATCATCTTCATGCTGCTGACCTACCGGCTGTTCGGCGTGTTCGCGAACATCGCGGTCGCCATCAACGTCGCCATGATCTTCGGCCTGTTGTCGCTGCTCAACGCCACGCTGACGCTGCCCGGCATCGCCGGCATCGTGCTCACCGTCGGCATCGCGGTCGACTCCAACGTGCTGATCTACGAGCGCATCCGTGAGGAGCTGCGGGGTGGCCGCAATGCGATTTCGGCGATCGACGCCGGCTTCAAGCGGGCGCTTGCGACCATCCTCGATTCCAACATCACCACCTTCATTGCCGCCGCCGTGCTGTTCTACATCGGCACCGGCCCGGTGCGCGGCTTTGCCGTGACGCTCGGCATCGGCATCATCACCACGGTGTTCACCGCCTTCACGCTGACCCGGCTGATCGTAGCCTGGTGGGTGCGGTGGAAGCGGCCGCAGAGCGTGCCGATCTAGGAGCTAAGACCGTGACTCACTACGTTCTCATCGGGCTTGGCATTCTCATTGCCGTTCTCACCGTGGTCGCAGCGCTCGGGCTGCTGCCGTCGCTGCGCATCGTCCCGGACGATACGCATTTCGACTTCACGCGCTTCCGCCGGATCAGCTTCCCGATCTCGGCGGCGCTGTCGATCGTCGCGATCACGCTGTTCTTCACCCATGGCCTGAATTTCGGCATCGACTTCCGCGGCGGCACGCTGCTGGAAGTGCAGGCCAAGTCCGGCGCCGCCGACATCGCCGCGATGCGCACGACGCTCGATGCCTTGCATCTCGGCGAAGTCCAGCTGCAGCAGTTCGGCGGCCCCGAGAACGTCCTGATCCGCGTCGCGGAGCAGCCGGGCGGCGACGCCGCCCAGCAGGAAGCCGTGCAGAAGGTGCGCGGTGCGCTCGGCGATTCCGTCGAATATCGCCGCGTCGAGGTGGTGGGACCGCGCGTGTCCGGCGAGTTGCTGGCCTACGGCATGCTCGGCCTGATGCTCGCGATCGTCTCGATCCTGATCTACCTCTGGTTCCGCTTCGAATGGCAGTTTGCGCTCGGCGCCATGATCGCCAACGTGCACGACATCGTGCTGACGATCGGATTCATGTCGATCAGCCAGGTCGATTTCGACCTGACCAGCATCGCGGCCCTTCTGACCATCCTGGGCTATTCGCTCAACGACACCGTCGTCATCTACGACCGTATCCGCGAAATGCTGCGCCGCTACAAGAAGATGCCGATGCCGCAGCTGCTCAACGAGTCGATCAATTCGACCCTGTCGCGCTCGATCATCACCCACTTCACCGTGACGCTGGCGCTGCTGGCTCTGTTGCTGTTCGGCGGCCATGCCATCCACAGCTTCACCGCGGTGATGATGTTCGGCGTGGTGCTGGTCGGCACCTATACCTCGATCTTCATCGCGGCCCCGATCCTGATCTATCTCGGCGTCGGCGAGCATCGCGAAGATGCGCCCGATACGGCTACGCCGGCGAAGAAAAACAAGGCATGATCCGAACCGCGTGCCCTCGCAGGCGTTTGCGAGGGCAGTAAGCTCATTCGGACGAGGCACATGGCCGGCGATCCCAACGCACCGCATTTTCCCCGTTCGGCGCCGATCGAAGCCTATGGCAAGGGCGGCTTCGCCTTTGCCGGCATGTCGCATCGGGGATCGCTGCTCTGCCTGCCCGACGCGATCTGGGCCTGGGACGTGACGGACCCGACGAAGATCGACCGCTATTCGCTGGATCGCGTCTTCACGGCGGCCAACAGCATCGACACGCTTCTGATCGGCACCGGAACCGGCGTCTGGCTGCCGCCGCCTGACCTGCGGCAGGCGCTGAAGGCGGTGAGGGTGGTGCTGGATACAATGCAGACCGGTCCCGCCGTGCGCACCTACAACATCATGATCGGTGAGCGGCGCCGCGTCGCGGCCGCGCTGATCGCCGTGCCATGAGCAGCGCTGCGCCTCCGCCCGATTCCGTCGCCTTCTGCGCCGGCCTCGTGCGCAGCCATGACTTTCCGCGCTATGCCGCAACGCTGTTTGCGCCGGCCGCCGAGCGCCAGGCGCTGCTGGCGCTCTATGCCTTCAATGTCGAGATCGTCCGCGTCCGCGACCAGGTGAGCCAGCCCTTGCCCGGCGAAATCCGCCTGCAATGGTGGACCGACATGCTGTCGGGCCACGCCCACGGCAGCGCCGAGGGCAATCCGGTGGCGGCAGAGCTATTGCGTGCGATCAGCGAATTCGACCTGCCGGTCGAGCCGTTGTCGCTGCTCGCCGACGAGCATCAGTTCGATCTCTATAACGATCCGATGCCGACCATGGCGGCTCTGGAGGGCTATCTGGACGCGACCTGTTCGGCATTGTTTGGCCTCGCAGCGCGGGTCATGGCGCCACCTTCGGAGGCGGCCGAGCATGTCGCAAGGCATGCCGGGCTCGCCCAGGGCATCGCGCAGGTGATTGCGAATCTGCCGCGCGACTCGGCGCACCGGCAACTGTTCCTGCCGCAGCAGCTGCTGGCGGCCCATGGCTGCCAGATGGAGGACGTGTTCGCCGGCAAGGAGACGCCGAATCTGCATGCGGTGCTCGGCCAGCTCGTGGGCGAAGCCGAGCAGCATTTGACGACGGCCTTGTCGTTGTTGCCGGAGGTGCCGGTGCACGCACGGCCAGCGTTTCTGCTGCTGAGTCAAGTGCGGGGTGACCTCAAGCGCCTGTCGCAACCCGGGCGCAATCCGTTTGCGCCGCAGCCCCCGTCGCGGCTGCGCACGCTATGGACGCTGTGGAGGGCTTCACGTTCTCGGGAATTTACCAAATAGCGGCCGGCTTATCGCCTCGAACGGCCAAATGCTCTATGCTGTACTATGGCTGAATTGTCTGAAAATACGTCCTCCGATCTCAGCGGCTTGCCGGTCGCTCTGGGCGACATTCATGCCGCCGCCGACACCATCCGCGGCGCCGTCGTCGAGACGCCGTGTAGCTACAGCCGCACGCTGAGCAACATCTGCGGCTGCGACATCTGGCTGAAATTCGAAAACCTCCAGTTCACCTCCTCGTTCAAGGAGCGGGGTGCGCTCAACCGGCTCACTGCGCTGACGCCGGAGGAGCGTGCGCGCGGCGTCATCGCGATGTCGGCGGGCAACCACGCGCAGGGCGTCGCCTATCACGCCAAGCGGCTCGGCATTCCCGCCACCATCGTCATGCCGGTCGGCACGCCCATGGTGAAGGTCGAGAACACCAAGCACCACGGCGCCGAGGTGGTGGTGACGGGCGCGACGCTGGAGGAGGCGGCCGCGTATGCGCGCAGCCGTGGCGAGGCCCGCGGCATGATCTTCGTCCACCCCTACGACGACCCGCTCGTCATCGCGGGGCAGGGCACTGTCGGGCTCGAGATGCTGAAGGCGGTGCCGGAGCTCGATACGCTGGTGGTCCCGATCGGCGGCGGCGGCCTGATCAGCGGCATTGGCATTGCCGCGAAATCGATCAAGCCGACAGTGCGGATTCTTGGCGTCGAGGCCTGGCTCTACCCCTCGATGTACAACGCCATCCATGACGGCAATCTGCCCGCGCGCGGCGACACGCTCGCCGAAGGCATCGCGGTGAAATCGCCGGGCAAGATCACGACCGAGATCGTCCGCCGCCTCGTCGACGACATCGCGCTGGTGAACGAAGCCGAGCTCGAGCGTGCGGTCGCGACCCTGATCTCGATCGAGAAGACCGTCGTCGAGGGCGCCGGCGCCGCCGGGCTTGCCGCACTGATGTCCGATACGTCCCGCTTTGCCGGCCAGAAGGTCGGCCTGGTGCTGAGCGGCGGCAACATCGACACGCGGCTGATCGCCTCCGTTCTGACGCGCGAGCTGGCGCGCGAGGGGCGGCTGACCCAGTTGTCGCTCGATATCCCCGATCGGCCGGGGCAATTGGCTGCCGTCGCCTCACTGCTGGCCGAGGCCGGCGCCAACATCATCGAGGTCTCGCATCAGCGGACCTTCTCCGATCTGCCGGCCAAGGCGACGCTGCTTCAGCTCGTCATCGAGACCCGCAACAGTGCGCATCTGGACGAGGTCATGGCCAAGCTCGGCGCATCCGGCTTGAGCGCGCGCTGTACCTGAGCGGCACGCCGCTATCGCGGCGCCAAACCCGCGAGGTGGCCGATCAGCCGGTCGATCTCGGCTTCCGTATTGTAGTAATGCGGGGAGGCCCGCACGACCGGCGGCAGCGAGCGGATTTCGGCATCGATGCGGGTGCTCGCCGGATCTGAAGCGCCGATGGTGATGCCCGCCGCAGCGGCGCGGCTGACGATGGCGTCCGCCTCATACCCATCCATTGTGAAGCTGACGATGGCGCCCCGTGCGCGTCCGAGGTCGCGAATGGTGACGCCGCGAACGGAGGCGAGGCCGCCGCGAAGACGGTCCGCAAGCAGACGGCAGCGCTGCTCGATGGGGCCGAGGCCGATCGCGAGGGCATAATCGATGGTAGTGCCGAGGCCGAGACGTGCGGCGTAATTGTTCTCCCATGTCTCGAAACGGCGGGCATCGTCACGGAGCCGATATTCACCGCGCGAGACCCAGGGCGCGGCGAAGTGATCGATCATCGGTGGCTCGAGCCGTTGCAGCATCTCGCGGCGGACGTAGAGAAAGCCCGTGCCGCGCGGGCCGCGGAGAAATTTGCGCCCCGTCGCCGACAACATGTCACAGCCGATGGCGTCGACGTCGACCGTCATCTGGCCGAGCCTGGCAGGCGTCGAGCAGATAGGGAATCCCGTTCGCACGCGCGATCCTGCCGATTGCCGCCGCGGGATTGACCAATCCACCATTGGTCGGGACCCAGGTGATGGCGATCAGCTTCACGCGCTCGTCGATCATGCGCTCGAGCGCGTGGACGTCGAGCTCGCCGCTGGCATCGCTCGGCACGACCTCGATCATCGCGCCCGTTCGCTTGGCGACCTGAAGAAACGCGACGTAGTTGGCGGCGTATTCCGCTTCGGCGGTCAGGATCCGATCGCCCTGGCGAAACGGAAGCGCGTAGAACGCCATCTGCCAGGCAATTGTCGCGTTCTCCATGAGGGCGATCTCATCGGGGGCGGCATTCAGCAGGCGCGCTACGGAGCCATAGACCGCATCGAGCCGATCGGACTCGCGGTCGGCAGCGGCATAACCTCCGATCTCGCTCTCCAGGTCGATGTGGTCCTTCATTGCCGCGACGACGGCAGTTGGCATGAGGGCCGCGCCGGCATTGTGGAGATAAGCGAGGCGGGAGGCGGCCGGGGTGTCGGAACGTATCCGGTCGATGTCGATCAAGTGCTGGTCTCCGCCTCTGCTGTCCCGATCCCATGAATTAGGCGCGTTGACGAGCGCGAGCAAGCTTATGTGAAGCTTGGAACAAAATTGCGGATTATTGCATCGTCTTGGTATCGGATTCCAAATCGGCGGCCATTCTCCCAGGATTTTGAGAAACCCGGTGACTTCGAACGCTATATCTTCCCGGATCGGGAAACAGACCATGCAAGAGAAAACGCAATCCCGCTCAATGACCGGGACGCCCAGGACCAACATCACCCGACGGATCGACCTCACGACCCTGCGGCTGTTCATCGCCATCTGTGAGGAGGGCAATTTGACGCGCGCCTCGCAGCGCGAAGCGATCGCGCCCTCTGCTGTCAGCAAGCGCATGCATGACCTCGAGGAGGTGCTCGAGGTCGCGCTGTTCGAGCGGCATCCGAACGGCATGGCGCTGACGCCGGCCGGTGAATCGCTGCTGCATCATGCGCGCGTGACGCTGCTCAACGTCGAGAAGATCGCGGTCGACATGGCCGAGCATGCGCGCGGCGTGCGCGGGCACGTGCGGATGCTGGCCAATCTGTCGTCGATCGTCGAATTCCTTCCCGACGATCTGCCCGGCTTCTTTCGCTCCCACGAGCTGGTGCGGCTCGATCTTCAGGAGCGCCCCAGCGCCGATGTCGTTCGCGGCGTCGAGGAGGGCGTGGCCGAAATCGGCATCTGCTCGGCCGACGTGTCGACGCGCGGGCTGGAGCGGTTCTCCTATCGGCGGGACCGCCTCGTTATCGTGGTGCGATCTGATCATCCGCTTGCGTCGGCAAGAGACGTTTCGTTCGCCGACACACTCGACTACGACCATGTCGGCCTGTTTGCGACCAGCTCGATTTATCTGCGCTCGCAATACACCGCGCAGCAGATCGGCAAGTCGATCCGGTTGCGGGTCCACGTCCCGGGTTTTGATGCGGTGTGCCGGATGGTGCAGGCCGGCATGGGTATCGGCCTCATTCCCGACCGTGCGTTCGAGGTCCTCAGTCACGGCATGAACCTGACGGCCGTCGAGTTGAGCGACGACTGGGCCGATCGCGAACTGGTGCTGGTGGCCAGGGATCCCGCGGGATTGTCGGCGACGAGCCAGTTGATACTCGATCATCTGCGATTGCCCGGAACCAAACCTCACTGATGGCGCCCTTCGTGTCGTTCGTCATCCGCGAACGCGTGTTCATCAAAGGATATTGGACTTAGGGCCCTGCGCTCGGCGACACCACGATCAAAGACGATCGAGGAGCGCCAGACGTGAACGGACCATTATCCGGAATACGAGTCGTCGAACTCGGAACTTTGATCGCGGCACCATTTGCCGCACGGCTCTTTGCTGAGTTCGGCGCCGAGGTCATCAAGATCGAGCAGCCGGGCAGCGGGGATCCGTTGCGGAGGTGGCGCAAGCTGCATCAGGGCACCTCGCTCTGGTGGTACCTGCAATCGCGCAACAAGAAGTCGATCGCGATCGACCTGAAATCGCCTGACGGCCGCGACGTCGCGCTGCGGCTGGCCGCGCAAGCCGATGTCGTGATCGAGAATTTCAAGCCAGGGAGCCTCGAGAAGCTCGGCCTCGGCTGGGACGTGCTCTCAAAGCTCAATCCAGATCTGACACTGGTCCGCATCTCCGGCTACGGGCAGACCGGCCCTTACCGCGATCGTTCCGGGTTCGGCGCGATCGGCGAAGCTATGGGCGGGCTGCGCTTCACCACCGGCGATCCCGACAGCCCGCCGGCGCGGGTCGGCATCAGCATCGGGGACAGCCTTGCGTCGCTTCATGGTGTGATCGGCGCGCTGATGTCGCTGCTTCGTGTCAAGACGGGGCAGGGGCGAGGGCAGGTGGTCGACGTCTCGCTCTATGAGAGCGTGTTCAACCTGATGGAGAGTCTCGTCCCCGAATATGACCTCATGGGTCATGTCAGGACCCGCACCGGCGGCGCCCTGCCGGGCATCAGTCCATCCAATACATATCCAAGCTCCGACGGGCGCCATGTCGTGATCGCCGGCAACAGCGACGCGATCTTCAAGCGCTTGATGCTGGTCATCGGGCGGCCGGACCTTGCCGACGATCCGGCCCTTGCCAGCAATGACGGACGTGTCCGCAGCAACGCCTTGCTCGATGCTGCCATCACGGCATGGACCTCGGGGCGAACGATGGACGAGATCCTCGCGCGTCTCGATGCGGCCGACGTTCCCGCGGGCCGGATCTATTCCGTCGCCGATATTGTCGACGACCCCCATTACGCTGCCCGCGACATGATCCTGCCGACAGAGCTGCCGGGCGACGTCACCGTAAAGATGCCGGGCATCGCGCCAAAGCTCTCCGACACCCCGGGCGCGGTCAAATGGCCTGGCCCCACGCTGGGACAGCACACCGACGAGGTGCTCGCGGGCCTCGGCCTGCAGGCAGGCGATATCGCGCAGCTGCGCCGCAGCGCAGCGGTGCAATGACGGCAACGCCACCGGACATCCTGATCCAGGAGGTCGCTCCGCGCGACGGCCTTCAGATCGAAGCGAAATGGGTCGAAACCAGCGAAAAAATCCGGCTGATCAATTCGCTCTCTGCGATCGGCTCAGCCGCATCGAGGTCTCGTCGTTCGTGTCAGCGGCGGCCGTGCCGTCGCTGCGAGACGCCGCGGACGTCTTCGGCGGCATCGAGCGGCGGCCCGGCACGGTCTATACGGCACTGATCCCGAACCGGAAGGGTTCCGAGCTGGCGCTGGCCGCACGCGCCGACGAGCTCAATTTCGTGATGTCGGCGAGCGAGACGCACAACCGCGCCAACATGAACATGACGCATGCGGTGTCGCTGGCGTCGCTCAGCGAGATCGTGAAGCCGGCCCACGCAGGCGGCGCGTTGGTCAACGCGACGGTTGCGACCGCGTTCGGCTGTCCGTTCGAAGGCCTGCAGCCTCTCGAGAAGGTGCTCGATATCGTCAAGCGCTATCTCGATCTCGGGGTCGATGGTGTCACGCTCGCCGATACCACGGGCATGGCCAATCCCAATCAGGTCTCGCAGCTGGTGGCAGAGGTCTTGATGCTGGTCCCTGCGGACATGCTCACGCTTCACTTCCACAACACGCGCGGTCTTGGGCTGGTTAACGTCCTCGCTGCCTATGACAGCGGCGCGCGCCGCTTTGACGCCGCACTGGGCGGCCTCGGCGGATGTCCATTTGCGCCGGGCGCCACCGGCAATGTCTGTACCGAAGACCTCGTCAATCTCTGCCACGAGACGGGCTTGCGAACCGGTCTCGATCTGCAGCGCTTGATCGATCTCTCGTTCCGGTTGCCTGGACTGGTCGGACATGAGGTGCCGGGACAGGTCGCCAAGGCCGGCCGTCCCCTCGATCTGCACCCCATACCCGAGCGGCTGCGACGCTCGGGCTGAGCGGCCACGATCAAAATTCAAAACACATTGGAGGAAACCATGACGATTGCCACGGCGGCGACTGCCGACCTCGATACTGGACTCACAGAGCATCAGGTCATCAAGAAGATTGCGTGGCGGCTGATGCCGCTGATCATCGTCTGCTACTTCTTTGCGTTCTTCGACCGCGTCAACATCAGCTTCGCCAAGGCTGCGCTCCAGGCCGATCTCGGCCTCAGCAACACCGCCTACGGATTTGGCGCCAGCCTGTTCGTCGTTGGTTACGTCCTGCTGGAAGTGCCGAGCAACATGCTGCTCTATCGCTTCGGCGCGCGGCGCTGGATCGCCCGCATCATGATTTCCTGGGGGCTGGCGACGGCGGCGATGGTCTTCGTTCATAGCGAGTGGCAGTTCTATGCGCTGCGCTTCGTGATCGGCGCCATGGAGGCGGGATTTGCGCCCGGCATTCTCTATTACCTGACACTCTGGTTTCCAAAATCGCATCGCGGCCGCATGACGTCCGTGTTCTTTCTCGCCACTGCATTCTCGGGGATCATCGGCGCGCCGATCTCGGGTCTCATCCTCAACTATCTGAACGGGCTGCACGGTCTGGCCGGTTGGCAATGGCTGTTTCTGGCCGGCGGCATTCCCTGCGTTGCGCTTGGTTTCGTCGTGCTGCTGCGCTTCGACGACGGGATCGAGCAGGCCGAATGGTTGAGCGACGACGAGCGCCGGTTGATCTCGGTTCAGCTGGACCGCCAGAAGAGCGAGATCGGCGAGCATTCGGCATGGCGCTCGCTGCTCATGCCCGGCGTGCTGCTGCTCGGATTCATCTACTTTCTGATCCAGATCGCGTCCTACGGCCTCAATTTCTGGGCGCCTGACCTGATCAAGGCGGCCGGCGGAGGCAGTGCAGCCGCGATCGGTTTCCTGACCGCCGTACCCTATATCTGCGGCGCGATCTGCATGATCGTCGTAGGCCGATTGTCGGATGCATCGGGCGAGCGCCCAAAATTTGTCGCAGCCTTGATTCTGACCGCGGCCGTGGGCTTCTTCGCGTCCGGTGCATTTGACAGGAATGTCGTCACGCTGGTTGGCGCGCTTGCCATTCTTGGTGCCGGCGTGGTTGCGGCCATTCCGACATTCTGGACGCTGCCTCCGAAAATTCTCACCGGTGCGGGGGCGGCGAGCGGGATCGCGCTCATCAACACGCTGGGGCAGGTCGGCGGCATCGTCAGCCCGGTCATGGTTGGCTCGGTCAAGGATGTGACCGGCAGCACGACACCCGCGCTCTATGTCATTGGCGGCTTGTGCGTGCTTTGTGCGTTGCTGCTGCTGACGGTGCTTCCGCGAGACCTGAAAGCCAGGGACGTGGCGGAACCCCGGGTTGCATAGGCCGCGGCATTGGCGCGCCTTGGTGAGGCGCATTCAAGAGGGTATCTAGGCGAAAGACATCACACCGCCGTCCATTCTCAATGGATGGCGGTGTGATGGCCTGGAACCGAAGGGGACGCGCAATGGCGAAGAACACGATTTGCCTCTGGTACGACAAGGACGCCGAGGCGGCCGCCCGCTTCTATGCCGAGACGTTCCCCGACAGCGCAGTGAGCGCCATTCACCGCGCGCCCAGCGACTACCCGTCGGGCAAGGCCGGCGACGTGCTCACCGTCGAGTTCACCGTGGCCGGTGTCGCCTGTCTCGGCCTCAACGGCGGTCCGATCTTCAAGCACAACGAGGCCTTCTCGTTCCAGATCGCGACCGACGATCAGGAGGAGACCGACCGCTACTGGAACGCCGTCATCGGCAATGGCGGGCAGGAGAGCGCGTGCGGCTGGTGCAAGGACAGATGGGGCATCTCCTGGCAGATCACGCCGCGGGTGTTGACCGAGGCACTGGCGGCCGGCGGTGCCGAGGCAAAGCGCGCCTTCGATGCGATGATGGGGATGACGAAGATCGATGTCGCCGCGATCGAGGCCGCCCGCCGCGGCTGAAACTATCTCGGCTCAGATGCAGAGGCCGAGCAGCTTGACGTGGCAGTTGCTGGTTTTGGGCTTGCTGGCGGGCGCGGCCTCGCGCTTCACGGCAACCAGCGGCTCCTCGTCCTTCTTGCCTTTACCTTTGCCCTTGCCCTTCGGCTCGTAGTCGCCCGCGATCACCATGGCCCAATAGGTTCGCTTGCCGCTGGCATTCTTGGCGCTCGCGATACCGACGCGGGAGGCGTTGTGCAGCAGCAGGTTCTTGCGATGCCCGGACGAGTCGATCCACTGTCCCAGCGTCTTCTCGAAATTGTCGTAGCCGTAGGCGATGTTCTCGGCTGCGCGGCCCGCGCCGGCCGGTGCGACGCGCCGGTTGAACGGGCCGAGCGCGTCGTGGCTAAGGTCGTCCTTCGCCGCCATCGCGCGGGCCTGGTCCATGGCGATGCGGTCAAGGGTTGAATCGCGGACGACGCGGACTTCGCCGTTCTTGAGGCGAAAGCCGGAGATCAGCTCGGCCGGGGATTCGGCCATCGCGGGCGCAGCTGCGAGCAGCAGAAGGCCAGCTATCACGCCGCCAACCACACGATGCATCATCATCCCCCGAATGCCCATGACCCGCCGCCCGAATGATCCGATCGGTTCTCTATCGCCAATGTGGACGCTTCAAGGCGCGAGCAGCCCGTCAGCTCGCCGGCAGGTCCGCCTCGAAATTGAAGCGGTCGCGCAGGTTTTTCCGCTGTTCCAGGATGTCCTTGAGGAAGGCGCGGTCCTGGTCGTTCTTCATCATCGGCTCGATCAGGTCGAGCTGGTTCATGGCGACCAGCTGCAGGATCTCGGTCCGCGGCTTGCCGCTGGTATCGCGGGGCAGCGCGTGGACGACCTGGATGTGCTCCGGCGGCTTGGGACCCTTGGCGGCCGAAAGTTCGCTGCGAAGCTCGCCTTCAAGCGTGGCCTGATCGGCCTCGACGAAGGCATAGAGCCCGACGCCGGAGCGGCGGTCGGCGAAGGCGACGATAGCGGTGTCGCGCACGGCCGGGTTCTTGCGGATCAGCTCGGCCAGCACCGGCGCGTCGTTGACCAGGCGGCGGCCGCCGCCCTCGCGGTCGGTGAAGTTGAACAGGCCGCGCGTGATCGCGCGATAGACCTTCTTGCCGGTCGCGAGCCACAGGCTGGCGGCGAATGATTTTTTCGCCAGGATTTTTCGCTCGCGAGGCGTCAGCGCCTCGGGTGCATAGGAGCGCTTGTGCTTGAGCAGATGCCGCAGGTCCTCGTAGGCGAGGATGCGGTAGAGCCGGCCACGTCGGTTGAAGCAGGCCGCGAGCTGGAAGTCGGTCACGTAGGCGCGGCCGTCGCGGCCGACAAGCCAATTCTGCTCCTTGGCGAGATCGTTGTGGCAGATGCCGGCGCGGCGCAGCCGGCGTAGCGCCGCCTTGGCCGAGCGGAAATAGGCGAGGTCGCCATGCGGCTTGGCGAGATGCAGCGCGACGCCGTCCACGAAGCCGCGGACTAGCGCGCGGCGTCCGGCCCAGAGTAGCTCAGGGCCGACATTCAGCCCCTTGGCGAGGGCCAGCGCATGCTTCTCGCGGGCGAACAGATGACGCGCCAGCACGAAGGACCACCACGGCACTTCGTCGAGCCGGCGCAGCACGGCGTCGACCTCGCCGCTGTCACCGCGGAAGCGGCCGCGCTCGACGGTCGAGAACACGTCGCGCTTGAGCAGCACGCCCTCGGTCCAGCGCGCCGACAGTGTCACGGCGTCGTCTTTGGGAAGACTCATCGAAAACTCACGCGGCTGCGGCGATGCGCAGGTGATCGGCGATCCAGCGATCGAGATCGGCGAGCGCCAGCGCGCTCATCGCCTGCTTCTTGGCCACCGTCTTCTCGTTGCCGCGCAGGCGGCTGCCGTCGGGTTTCTTCGTCGGCGCGCTCGCGAGCGGTGGGAACAGGCCGAAATTGATGTTCATCGGCTGGAACGAGCGCGTACCGGGCTCAATGGTCTCGATATGGCCGCCGGTGATGTGACCGAGCAGCGATCCCAGTGCCGTCGTGGCAGGCGGGCTCGCCAGTGTTTCGCCGCGCGCATCCGCTGCCGCATAGAGACCGGCGATCAGGCCGACGCTGGCGGATTCCACATAGCCCTCGCAGCCGGTCATCTGACCGGCGAAGCGCAGCCGCGGCTGCGCGCGTAGGCGCAGCTGGCCGTCGAGCAGCTTTGGCGAATTGAGGAAGGTGTTGCGATGCAGGCCGCCGAGGCGGGCGAATTCGGCCTTCTCCAGCCCCGGAATGCTGCGGAAGATGCGTTGCTGCTCGCCGTATTTCAGCTTCGTCTGGAATCCGACGATGTTGTAGAGCGTGCCGAGCTTGTTGTCCTGGCGCAGCTGCACGATCGCGTAGGCCTTCGTGGTGGGATCGTGCGGATTGGTGAGGCCGACCGGCTTCATCGGGCCGTGGCGCAACGTCTCGGGGCCGCGCTCCGCCATCACCTCGATCGGCAGGCAGCCGTCGAAATAGGGCGTGTTGGTCTCCCATTGCTTGAACTCGGTCTTCTCGCCAGCGATCAGCGCGGCGACAAAGCCGTCATACTGCTCCTTGGTCATGGGGCAGTTGATGTAGTCGGCACCGGTGCCGCCGGGACCGACCTTGTCATAGCGCGACTGGAACCAAGCCACCGACATGTCGATGGACTCCCGATGCACGATCGGCGCGATCGCGTCGAAGAAAGCGAGCGCGTTCTCGTCGGTGAGCTCGCGAATGGCGTCGGCAAGTGGCGCGGAGGTGAGGGGCCCAGTCGCAACGATGACGTTGCTCCAGTCGGCCGGCGGCAGGCCTGAAACTTCGCCGCGGGCGATCTCGATCAGGGGGTGGTCGTTGAGCGCCTTGGTGACGGCCGCCGAAAAACCGTCGCGGTCGACCGCGAGTGCGCCGCCGGCGGGCACCTGGTTGGCGTCGGCCGCGCGCATGATCAGCGAGCCGAGCCGGCGCATTTCGGCGTGCAGCAGGCCAACGGCGTTGTTGGCGGCGTCGTCCGAGCGGAACGAATTGGAGCAGACGAGCTCGGCGAGCCCATCGGTGCGGTGCGCCTCGGTCATGCGGTCCGGCCGCATCTCGTGCAGCACCACGGGCACGCCGGATTTGGCGACCTGCCAGGCGGCTTCGGAACCGGCAAGGCCAGCGCCGATCACGTGGACAATGTTGGATTGGGGTCCTGTCATGGGGCGGACAGGTAGCGCTTTTCGGCGGTCAGTGGAATCGCCGAGATGGAGTTTTCTGCCATCAGAAACGACAACGCCCGCACGAGGCGGGCGCTATCGGTTCGTCCGGTGAAGGGCTGAACGAAATCAGCCCTGGTACTGACCGGCGGCAACGCGCGGGATGTCCGAGCGATCGAGGCCGATGTCGGCCAGTTCGCGATCGCTGAGCTGGGACAGCTCGGCAACATTGCGCTGATAGTCCCGGAAAGCCTGGATCATGCGGATGAGCGAGAGCAGCATTGGTAGTCTCCTGTAGTTCGATTCAGCCCTTGCCCGAGCCTCATCGTTGAAATGAATATAGGTGAGAGTGGTGCAGTGCGAAAGTTCCAATGTTGCGATGCAGCTAAGCGCGAGGTGCATAGCGGTGATAACGGACGATTAACCCGGGAGCACTCTCGCCCAATGGGTAGGCGAAATAGGGAATGCTTTGCCATAAATCACCGTGAATTCACGGGTTTACTGCAAACAATCTCGTTACCGATGAAATGGAAATAGGTAGGGTTCCAACTGTTCTCAAGGCGATCAGTCAGCGTCTGTACCCAAGTCTCGCATGCGCGAATCGCATGATAGCGGAACTGTAGAGATGAATATAAATTCATTCATATGAAAGATACCACGCGACCGGATCCCGCCGATCCGACTCGCTCAGGGCTGGCGGATCACCAGGCGACCGGGCATGGAGCCTGCCGAAACTCACCCTGCCTCGTTTCAGACTGCAGCCGCCTCCTTGGTGCGGTGCACACACGCCGAACGTGTGGCGTTCATTACAAGGGTGTAATGAAAATCGGAAATTTCGCATGGTGCCTCTGCGCCGCGCGCAACATCACGCAATTCTCGCGAGAAATTTATTGCGGCAAGTTGCCGCGCCCGGAGGAAAGTCATGTCGCAGATTCTGGCAATGTCGCTGGTTCTGTCACAAGAACAAGAGAAGGAAAGTAACATCATGACGAAGTTACTCGGGGTTATCGCAATTGCCGCCGTCGCGTTCGCCGTCGCGCCGGCCCAGGCTGCCAAGCACGCCATGGGCGGCTGCAGCTCGGCCAACCTGGAGAAGACGGAGACCGCGATCGAGAACATGGCCGACGGCGACAGCAAGTTCGTGGCGCAGAAGGAGATCGCGGCTGCGCAGGACGCGTTGCTCAACGGCAAAATGGGTGTGTGCGGCGCGCACCTGAACAAGGCGATGAACGCCACCATGGGTAAGTAAACGCACCAAGAGAGGGCCGATCGCCGGGCGATCGGCCCTACGCGTCCTGTCGGGCGCTATTTATATTTAAGGGGCGCGTGCGAGCTGGGTCGCGAAAGAGGCGACGGTCTTGGAGTAGACTTCGCTCTTGTTCCACTGCTGCAATACCGCAAAATTCGGACTGCCCGGCTGCCAATCCTTGCCGCGCTGCCAGCCGTAGCCGGCGAGATAATTGGCGGTGGAGGCGAGCACATCGGGCGCGTTGTGCAAGAGGTCGCGCTTGCCATTGCCGTCGAAATCGACGGCGTATTTCATCCAGGACGACGGCATGAACTGGGTCTGGCCGAGCTCGCCGGCCCATGCGCCCTTCATGTCGGCGGGGGCGAGATCGCCGCGCTGGACGATGCGCAGCGCATCCAAGAGCTCGGCACGAAACTGCTCGGAGCGGCGGCAATCATAGGCCAGCGTTGCCAGCGAGCGGATGGTGGCGAACTTGCCGGTGTTGACGCCGAAATCGGTCTCGAGACCCCAGATCGCGACCAGCACCTCGCCCGGCACGCCGTAGGTCTGTTCGATGCGGGACAGCACCGAGCCGTACTGCTTCATCATGTTGGAGCCGCGCTGCATGCGCGGCGGCACCATGCGGCCGGAGAACTCCTCGAAGGTCTGGGTGAAGACTTTTTGCGAGCGGTCCCGGTTGAGCACGCTCTGATCGAGCGTCACGCCGGCAAGCCCGGCGGCAACGGCCTGCTGCGAGACGCCCTTGGCGGTGGCGTCGGCTTTGAAGTCCGCGAGCCAGGCGTCGAAATTGCCTGAGCCGCAGGCAACAGCGGCGAGGGCTGGCTGGGCGGTTAGGATTGACGCGGAGAGGGCGAGGGCTGCGAGAGCGAGACGAGAAATCGTCGGGGTCATCAGATGAAATGGATTCCGTGAAGTGATCTGACCGGCGGGCGCAATTTCGATTGTAACCGCGGCCAAAGCAAGGCGTATGACAGCACGGAATCCTGCCCGAGCCGAGCCCGGGCAGGATCTCATGTCACGATACCGTCAGGCGTCCGTCCGATTGCGCCAGGGGAAGAGATTGGCGGGGAAGTCGGCGGCCGACTTGCGCGGGCGATGCGGCGGGGGCGGCACCGGACGTGCACCGAGCTCCGAGACGATCACCTTGCGGTAGAGGTGCCAGGTGGCATGGCCGAGCAGGGGGATCACCACGGCAAGGCCAAGGAACGCCGGAATCGTTCCGAGCGCCAGCAGCAGCGCCACGATCAGGCCCCAGGCCGCCATCGGCACCGGGTTCTTGGCGACGACGCGCAGCGACGTCACCATCGCCTCGAACGCGCCGGCATGGCGGTCGAGCATCAAGGGGAACGACACGGCGCTGATGCAGAGCGCGGCAAGCGCAAACAGGAAGCCGGTGCCGCAGCCGACCACGATCAGCCACCAGCCCTGCTGGGTCGTCAGCACGCGCGTCATGAAATCAGAGATCCCGGTCGCGCCCTCATAGCCGAACGCCGCGACATAGATCGCCTGAGCGGTCGCAACCCAGGTCACGAACAGAGCGAGCAGCAGGGTGCCGAGACCGAGCATGGCGCCGAACGAAGGCGAGCGCAGCACCTCCATGGCATCCCAGGCGCTGGCTTCCTCATAACGTTCGCGCCGGCTGGAGAGCTCATAGAGACCGAGCGCGGCGAACGGGCCGATCAGCGCGAAGCCTGCGGCCAGCGGGAACAACAGCGGCAGCACCGAATGGCCCATCACCACGCGGGCGAGCACGAGGCCCAGGACTGGATAGATCACGCAGAGGATGATGGCGTGGCTCGGCACCGCCTTGAAATCTTCCCAGCCGCGCCTGAGCGCGTCGTGCAGATCGGACAGTTGGATGGTTCGGATCACCGGTCCAGCCGCATCCGCGGTCTGGGCCACAGTGGGGACATTGCCCTCGTAGAGTGTGGCCATGGTCGCTAGCTCCCTTGCCATGCAGCCGAATTCGGCGCCGACAACGGCGCAAGCGGCCGCTTTTCTGAGTTTCGCGATTCCGTCCAGACGCGAATTCCGGACGTCATCGCGAGCTGAGGGTGGAGCGTACGCCCATTTCCGAGTCCTGTCTCACACGCTTGGTTGAGATTCGATGCCGCACCGCAACCTCAACGATGTCATTCGGTCGTCATTTCGCCGCAGATAAGCTGATGCTGGTTGTCGGTTCGCAGAACTTCGCGGGCGCAACGCCGTAACTTCGTCTATAAGTGCCACTCAAGGCCCTTCCAACGGATCCTTTTCGGGGAGAAGACATGAGCATTTTCGGGAAAATCATGGGCGCGATCTTCGGCAGCCATCCGGCTTCCGCCGCGCCCGCAGGTAGCGCACCCTCGGGTAGCGCGCCCGCCAGCGCCGCGCCGGGCGGATCGGCGCCTGCTGCCGCGCCGATGGCAACCGTGGACGTTGCGGCCATCGTCGACAAGCTGGTCGCTGCCCAGAAGGAGAAGCTGGAATGGCGCACCTCGATCGTCGACCTCATGAAGGCGCTCGACATCGACTCCAGCCTTGCCGCGCGTAAGGACCTCGCCAAGGAGCTCGGCTACAGCGGCGACATGAACGACTCGGCGAGCATGAACGTCTGGCTGCACAAGCAGGTGATGTCCAAGCTCGCCGCCAATGGCGGAAAGCTGCCGCCGGAGATCAAGCACTGACCGATTGCTCGGTCGTAAGCCAAGGGGGCCCGCGATCTCGCGGGCCCCTTTTGCATTCAAGCGACGAGGTCTGCTTCCTCCGGATGCCTGTCGAGATAATCGACGACGAAGCCGCAGCCGGCGATCACCTTCTTGCCGTCGCGGCGGATCAAGTCCAGCGCGCCCTTGATCAGCTCGGATGCAATGCCGCGGCCGCGTAGCGCGCGCGGCGTCTCGGTATGGGTGATGATCACGGCCGACGGCGTCAGCCGGTAATTGGCGAAGGCGATTTCGTTGCCCGCATCGAGCTCGAAGCGACTCCTGTCCTTGTTGTCCCGTACCGCCATGCCAGATCCCTTCGAAGCGCTGCGTGTGCTCTGATCTAGGCGCCTGAACCGGCCCTTGCCAAGGTGCGACCAAGGGAGGTTGCCGCAGGGGAGATATCCGGAAAATGCGTGTCCCGCTCAGCCTCATGGCGCTGCTTGCGGCGCTCGCCTCGACCGCGCCGGTATCGGCTGCGGCCGAAGGCGGTCCGGCCTTTGAGGCCTGCGTCGGGCTGGCCACCACGCCGGACGAGCGCATCAAAGCCTGCTCGACCGTGATCGATACCGGGAGTGAGAGCGGGCAGCGGCTTGCCGGCGCCTATTGCAATCGCGGCCATGGGCTCACCGAGAAACGCGAGCTCGATGCCGCGCTGTCCGATCTCGACGAGGCGGTCCGGCTCGATTCCGGCTATGCCTGCGCCTACAACAATCGCGGCCGCGTCTACAGCTTCAAGCGCGACTATGATCGTGCCATCGCCGAATACGACAAGGCCATCAAGCTCGATCCGTCGCTGGCGCTGGCCTACAGCAACCGCGGCGAGTCCCGTTTCAACAAGGGCGACCTCGACGGTGCCATTGCCGATTTCGACGCGGCGATCGAGCGCGATCCCAACTATGTCACCGCCTACGCCAAGCGCGGCTTCGTCTACGCCCGCAAGCACGATACGTCGCATGCGCTCGCCGACTACAGCATGCGGATCAAGCTTGCACCGGATCTGATTGCCTATATCGACCGCGGCAACGTCTACCGCGACAGCGAGCAGCTCGATCGGGCCGCCGCCGACTACGGCGAGGCGATCCGCGTCGCGCCGACCGACGCACGCGGCTGGCGCAATCGCGGCATGATTCGGCTCTATCGGGGCGACAACAAGGGCGGCCTCGCCGACTACGACAAGGCGCTGCAATACGATCCCACCGATGTGTTCTCCTGGAACAACCGCGGCCAGGCCAGGCTGCGCCTCGGCGACAGGCAGGGCGCGATTGCCGATTTCCGGAAGGCGCTGGAGTTGCGTCCAGGCCTGCCGTCCGCCCATGATGCACTGCAGAAGCTCGGGGCGCTCACGCGCGAGCCATAATTGGCTCGCTGTTTCGCTTGCAAAAAAGCTGGTCAGTCTTGCAATCGTGCGCCCGGTTCCCCACGTCTTTTTTTACAGGACATACGCCCGAATGCGGCCGGCAGGGTCGCTAGACATTCGGAGTGTCATGATTGCCAGCCGCCGACGTATGCCTCTTTTGGAGGAGGGTACGATGTCGGACTTTAGTTTCTTCAAGACTCATCGAACGTGGGAAGATTGGTGCGGGATGCTGCTCGGCGCGCTGATTGTCGCGTCGCCGTGGTTCCCCATCCAGGATCACGAGCCGGTCATCGAACGCCAGGTGATGGTCCTGAACACAGTCGCGATCGGCCTCGTCGTATTCGGCCTCAGCCAGCTTGAATATGTCGCGTTGCAGCGCTGGCAGGAGGTGGCGACGATCCTGGTCGGGCTCTGGCTCATCGTCTCGCCCTATGTGTTCGGTTATTCCGGCGAAGGTTTTCTCCGGATCTACCATACGAGTCTGGGAGCGGTGGCGGTGATCCTCGGCGTGCTCCAGCTGTGGCAGGACTGGGATCTGAGTGACCAGGATATGCTGAAGCATGGGCAGTAGGCGGTAGATTTGAGCAGGCCCGCCGCGCGCTCGGTGAGCCTGCGCTCGCTTAACTCTTCACTAAATCCGCATACTCCGGATGTTTCTCGATCCACGCCTTCACGAACGGACATTGCGGGATCAGTTTCAAGCCGGCCGCGCGGACCTGGTCGAGCGCGCCTTGCACCAGCTTCGAGCCGACGCCCTTGCCGCCGAGCTCCTTCGGCACGTCGGTATGCTCGAAGGTGATGACGTTGCCGTCGAGCTTGTAGTGTTCAGTCGCGAGATGGCCCTCCACCTCCAGCTCGAAGCGATGATCGGCCTTGTTATCGATGACGTCGCTCATGGTGTCTCCCGTCAGGTCTTCAACGAGTCCGTCAGCATCTTGCGGATCGACCAGGCCTCGCCGTCGGACGAGCCCTTGATGTCGTCGATCCGCCAGCTGTTCGCCTCGCGCACGAAGTCATAACGCACGATCTGGTCGGCGGGTTTGCGGTCGTTGCGGTGTCCGGTGATGGTCACCGCGATCGTCGCCTTGTCGGCCTCCACCTTCTCCGCGTCAACCTTGAACGACTTCACGTCCGATTCCTGCGAGTTGGTGACGGGATCGAAATCAACCGGCCAACGTCGCCCTTCGGCGTATGCGCATCCGCCTTGGCCCACAGCGCGACCAGCGCCCTCGAGAGATATTTTGTTTTGGCCGCCTTGTTCTTGATGACGAAGGCGCCGCCGCCATCGCCTTTGCCCTTGGCTGCGCGTGTGTAGATGGCGGTCAGGATCGCGACGGGGTCGCTGGAGGCTGGCATCACGGCGAATGCCGGGGAGGCAGTGGCAAGCAGAGAGGCGGCGACGAAGGTCCGACGGGTGAGCATGAAATGTCCCTGAGATAATGACGTGCGACCGCAGGGCCGGAGCGGCCGGCGTCAGCGCGTATCTCTGTAGACCGATGGAGCGGCCGCTCGGTTCAATCGGTCGCTTTGGCGAGCCTGGAATCTTCAGATTGCGGCTGCGGGCGGAGGCAACCCTGGCAGATGACGAGGGAGCGGGTGACCTTGGCGTCCTGCTCGGCCTCGATGCCGTCCTGGGCCTGCCACCACTCCTTCGAATAGGGCTGAAGTCCGGCTTGCGACCTGCTGCGCTCGGAGACGGCGTCGGCGCGGGTGGCACGCGGAGCCCCGGAACGTGGCTGGTTGGGATCCTCGCCGGCGCCGTCCCAGGCATAGCGCGCAGGCTTGAAGGCGGGGTCGGCGGAGAGGTGCGCCTGAGGCGCCACGGCACATCCGGCGAGCGCCAGCGACAACAGGAGGAAGGCGGGCGCTTTGACCATGATGCGGCACTCTGTACGCGAGAACTGGCTGAGGTTGCGCCGATCATGTTTAAAATTCCCTGAACGGTCGCGGCTGCGCTGGCGACAAACGCGAATGCGATATCTGATCCTCCTGCTCACACTGCTCGCCACCGCTGCGCGCGCCGACGATGCCAGACCGTTCAATCCGGCGGATTATCCGCCGGCGTGCAGAAGGCGTTGCGCTACGCCAATGAGGAATGCGTCAGCCAGGATGGTAGCCTGGTGACCTTCACGCCGGACACCGTGCGCAAGATCGATCTGACCGGCGACGGCCGCGAGGACTACATCGTCGATTTCCGCGACACCAAATGCGGGGAGCGCGAGACCACCTATTGCGGAACCGGCGGCTGCGTCATGAACGTCCTGGTGACTCTGCCCGATGGCAGCGTGCGCCCCGTGTTCGACGGCTATGTCCGCAGCTACAGGATTTTGCCGCCGCCGATGAAGCGTGGCGCGGCGCGCACCATTCGCTTCGATCTGCACGGCAGCTATTGCGGCGGTTTCGGTGCGCAGGCCTGCTGGAAGGAGAAGGCCATCACGGCGACGCCGTTTGCGTTCAGGCAGCCGTAGGGCAGGTGCGCGACCGGCGGCCTTGCTACGCCGCGTTCGATGGCGATAAATGGGCTGCAAGGAGCGGGCGGCTCGTGCGCCGTCTGCCGTCGAAGAGGAAGCCCGATGCAGCCCCTGCGCATGTCCCGCCGCGTCATGAATCTCGCTCACATGCTGACCCAGAATGCGCGGCGGCATGGGTCACGTCCCGGTTTCGTCTGGGGGGACAAATCCTGGACCTGGCGCGAGATCGATGCGCAGGTCTCGGCGCTGGCCGCCGCGCTCGCCGCGCGCGGCATCGCCAAGGGCGACCGCATCCTCGTCCATTCCAAGAACGGCGACGAGATGTTCTTCTCGATGTTCGCCGCGTTCCGGCTCGGTGCGGTCTGGGTGCCCACCAATTTCCGCCTGATGCCGGATGAGGTCACCTATCTCGCGCAGGCCTCCGGCGCGAAGGCATTCCTGTGCCACGTCGATTTTCCCGAGCACGCTGCAGCCGTGAAGGGCGGCGCGCTGGAGTTCACCTGGAGCGTCGACGGCAAGGGCTCGTTCGGCGAGCGCTCGGTGGCGGAAGCCATCGCCTCGCAGGCCGGTGCAAGCGTTGCGAACGTCGCCGTCGAGCACGACGATCCCTGCTGGTTCTTCTTCACCTCCGGCACCACCGGCCGCTCCAAGGCCGCGGTGCTGACCCACGGCCAGATGGGCTTTGTCGTCACCAACCATCTCGCCGATCTCACCCCCGGCGTCACGGAAGCGGATGCGTCGCTGGTGGTGGCGCCGCTGTCGCATGGCGCCGGCGTACACCAGCTGGTGCAGACCGCCCGCGGCGTGTGCACCGTGCTGCTGCCGACGGAGAAATTCGACATCGACGAGGCGTTCCGCCTGATCGAGGCGCATCGGGTCAGCAACCTCTTCACGGTGCCGACAATCCTGAAGATGATGGTCGAGCACCCCGCCGCCGACAAATACGATCATTCGTCGCTGCGTCACGTGATCTATGCCGGCGCGCCGATGTACCGCGAGGACCAGAAGGCCGCGCTGAAGAAGCTCGGCAAGGTCATCGTGCAGTATTTCGGCCTCGGCGAGGTCACCGGCAACATCACCGTGCTACCGGCGGCGCTGCATGATCCCGAGGACGGGCCCTATGCGAAGATCGGCACCTGCGGCTTCGAGCGCACGGCCATGCAGGTCTCGATCCAGGACGACGAGGGCCGCGAGCTGGCCGCCAACCAGAGTGGCGAGATCTGCGTGATCGGGCCTGCCGTGCTGGCCGGCTACTACGACAACCCCGAGGCCAATGCGAAGGCGTTCCGCGACGGCTGGTTCCGCACCGGCGACCTCGGCCACATGGACGAGGAGGGGTTTATCTACATCACGGGACGCGCCTCCGACATGTACATCTCCGGGGGCTCCAACATCTATCCGCGCGAGATCGAGGAGAAGATCTTGACGCATCCCGCGGTCGGCGAGGTCGCCGTGCTCGGCGTGCCCGATGCGACCTGGGGCGAGGTTGGCGTCGCCGTCTGCGTCGCGCGCGAAGGCGAGACACCGGTGAGCGAAGCCGAGATGGCGGCGTTCCTCCTGCCGAAGGTGCCGCGCTACAAGATGCCGAAGCGGTTCTTCTTCTGGGAGGCGTTGCCGAAGTCCGGCTATGGCAAGATCCCGAAGCGCATGGTGCGCGATGAGCTCGAGGCGCGCGGACTGCTCGATCTCGACAACAAGCAGGCGGGCTGAGCATACGCGATGCGAAGTATCAAGCAGCCGGGCGCGCCTGTCGCCGAACGCATCCAATGGGTCGAGGCGAGGGGGCGCGCGTTCTCGTTCAGGTTCGAAGCGGGTCTGCCGCTGCTCGAAGCCGCGCGGCGTGGTTTTGCGGCGGAGGGGTTTGCCAGTGGCGTGCTGAATTTTGGCAGCGCTGCGCTCGGACCATTCGCATATGTGATGCCGGCGCTGTCGAAGACAGGTGAGAACGCAGCGTTCTACAGCGACACTTCTCGCCCCAGCGGCGTGACGCGGACGAAACTCGGCAGCATGACGCTCGGTATGCGCGATGGCGCCCCGTTCTTTCATTGCCACGGGCTCTGGACGGAGGCGGACGGCAAGGCAAGCGGCGGCCACATGCTGCCGGACGAGACGGTTGTCGCCGAGCCGTTCGAGGTCGAAGCGTTCGGCATCGACGGTGCGATGTTCACCGCGGAGCCCGATCCCGAGACCAATTTCAAGCTGTTCGGGCCGGTGTCCGCTGCGAGCACCGGCGCGCGTACGACAAGCCGCGCCTTCGCGCTGCGGCTGCGGCCCAACCAGGATTTTGCCGGCTGCCTCGAAGCGTTCTGCCGCGCGCATGGCATCGCGCGCGCGAAGATTCATGGCGGCGTCGGCTCGACCATCGGCGCGCGCTTCACCCATGGCGGGGTAACCGAGCCGTTCGCGACCGAGCTCGCCGTGACAGCGGGGACGATCGTACAGGGCAGTTCGGGCGCACCGGAGGCGGCGCTCGACGTTGCCCTGATCGACTACACTGGCGGCATTGCGGAGGGCCGTCTGATCCGCGGGGATAATCCCGTGCTGATGACCATGGAGCTGGTGCTCGAGGTGTTGGGATAGTATCGGCGAGCGATCATCAGTGAGCACGCAGCTTGGCGATGGCCAAGAACGTGGATTCGCTTATCCCTGATATGCCTGAGCTCGATCCTTGAAAGAGGTTGAGCAAGGGAGATTGACCCTGGTCGATGCTCTGGCTGTTTCTGACGTCATACATGGCGGAGAACCGGCTCAACAGTTTTGCGACCTTCGCCGGATCGGAAAGATCCTTGATCTTCATGAATTTGTCCACGACCTTGGCTTGCTGATCGATCTGCATCGAGGCCATCGAGTCAGGCAAATCGAAGGTGGTCCTGAACACCTCCGAAAGAGCCTTGTCGGCAAGGATGTCGTATGCTGACGTGATTTCTCCCGCCTTTCGCTGGAAATAGAGCGCAAGGCGTACGCCGGGATTCGTATCCCCCTGCTGCTGCTCCAGGCTTTGCTGGAGATAGTTCGCCTGTGTTTCCCGGAACTGATCTCTCTTCTGAGGACCCATCATCGGGAGGCGCGCGACGTTACCCTTGCTGTCGAAGTTGAACGACGCCACGATTTCGGCAAAGCGAGGATCGCTCTGCGTGTTCGCGAAGCTCTTTGGGTTGTTCAGGTCGGAGCTGAAGATCTTCTTGAGAAAATCGGTGCTGACCTTCTTAGGGTCCAAACCCTTGGCCATGAGAATGAAATCGACCATCGGCCTGTTTGCGAGAAGGTCGGAAACGCTGTCGATGCCTGCGATGGCCTCTTGATAAGCCGTCGCATCTTTCGTGGCTTGTGCCCGGACGGCTGTCTGCTGCTGAGGGCTTGCCTGTTTCAGCGCTGCAATGACGTAGCTCTTCGCAATCTCGACGACTTGAGCCGAGTCCTGAGCCACCAAGGGGGTCGTCAGATTGCCTTTTGCATCGAAGTTGAAAGCGTGTGCGAGCTGTACGTACCGGTTGTCCTTGAGGGTATAGACGAAGCTCTTGGGGTCACTGAGGTCGCTTTCGAGGACAGCCTTGATCGTGGCCTGCGAGACCCCCTTGGGATCGAGGCCGACGGCGCCCAGCGCAAAATCATACACGGCTGGTGTTGATACGAACGCCTGGACTGAATTGATCTTGAGGATGGCCGTTCTGAATTGCCTGGCTGCAAAGGCTTCGTTAAGCGGGCTTGCTGCCGAATAGACGGCGGACTTGCTGTCGTCGAACCGCGTTTTCGTGATCGCGACATTTGCAGCAGTCTGGGCGGATACACCTGACGGAAGCGACCCGTCGGAGGAGAACTCGAACGCGCCGGCCAGGTCTACAAACCCGCCAATCGTCGAGATCTGGTCGCCGAGGCTGGAAATGCTTTTCGAATATGACTCCAGGTGACTTTTTTCGACCAGGATCTGGATGTTCAACTGGGCCACGTCGGCGCCCGGTTGCGATAGTTGGGCCTTGTAATCGGTTATCTTTAAATCAGCGGCGCTGGCATCCGATTTGGCTTGAGCAAGCTGGGCGTTGAGGCCGGTCAACTGAGAAGCGAAGGTGGTGTTGACGTAGCTGTTGGGATCGGATGGATCGCTGCGCAAGACTTGGCTTATCGTGTCGCGCGGCCACTTGCTTTCATCGATCCCATATGCCGAATAGACATAGTTGCGAAGACGGTCGTTGTTCAGGAGCTGGTCTGCACTGCTGACGTTGCCGATTTCGGCGCTGTAGTATTTCGAGTCGTCGGCAAGTGCATCGACCTGGCTCTTCTTGGTCGCCGTGTACAGATCAATCATCTCATCGATCTGGTTCTCCGATTGCGCAACCGGCGTCGCACCGCCATTGAAGGAGAATGCCGCGGCAAACTCCTGGTAACGCTTGTCGACCAGCTTGTTGACGAAACTCCTTGAGTCGGAGAGGTCGCTCTCCAACACCTTCTTCATGAAAGCCTTGGCGTAGGCCATGTCTTCCAGGCCATATGCCTTCATCGCATAATGATATAGGCGATAGTCCTTCATGAAATCGTCGACGGTCTTTGCCGATGTTGGCTTTGTAGTAAGCCTCCTCGCGCGCGACATCGGTTTGCTGTTCGACCCGCGCCAGAGACTGCTTGAGATTGCGCGTGATGTAGCTGTAACTGAAATACGTCGATACCATCGCGCACTCCTCGCGGCTTTACGGTCCCGGACGTCCGTCAATCATTGCCGGGGTCGCGAGGTGGGAGCCGGCCTCATGCCGGCAACTGTCTCGTAGCTACGTTTTCTTAATTCGCACCCGGGTGGCGGATGGCGGGTTTGTTTCAATTTGTTTCCATTTGTTTCTCAGACGCAGCTTTCGTGAGGATTGTGTTCCTGATATGTTCTCATCAAAAGTTGGGTCGGAACGGGCTGGAAGCCGGGCATGAGCCGAAGAAGCAATCGCACGATCAACCTGCCGGCGCCGTATCTGAAGCGGGTCTGGCTCGATCCGTCGCAAGTTCACGATCGCGCGGCCTATCCGTTTTGCCTGCCCATCTTTCCGGATGATTTCGAGCTCAACTTCGACGCCGCCATCACGATCATCGTCGGAGAGAATGGCACCGGGAAATCGACGATCCTCGAGGGGATCGCAGCGCTTGCCGGCTACGACGATGCCGGTGGAGGCAAAGGCTATATGCCCGTCGACCATTCCGAAGCGCGGGAGAAGATTGGCGGCCAGCTTTCCAGGGCCTTGCGCGCAAGCTGGCTGCCGAAGATCACCAACGGCTGGTTTTTTCGTGCCGAGAGTTTTTTCTCGGTGGCGCGATATCTCGACAAGGCCGCACGTGATGCCGGCCAGGCCGGGCCCGACTTCCTGTCGCATTCCCATGGCGAAGGTTTTTTGCGCTTCTTCGAGGAGCGCTGCCAGCGCCAGGGCATCTTCATCTTCGACGAGCCGGAATCGGCGCTGTCGCCGGCGCGTCAGATCGAATTCCTGAAGCTCTTGCGACGCATGGACGATTCCCGCATCTGCCAGATCATCATGGCCACCCATGCGCCTCTGCTGATGGCCTATCCAAACGCGAGACTGTTGCGGTTGGGCAAATACGGCCTGGAGCCGACGACGGTGGAGCAAACCGATCATTACCGGGTGATGCGCGAATTCTGTGACGATCCGCGCGGGTTCGTGGAGGCGACACTGGCGGAGTAGGCGAGGGCGCTCTCACGGCACTCGCTTTTCTCGTGTCCCGGACGCGCTGCAGCGCGTAGCGGTGCGGCGCAGAGCCGGGATCGAGGAAGCCGCGGCACTCGCTGATGCATGGGCCCCGGCTCTGCAGCACACCGCCGCACTGGACGATGCTGCGCATCGCCAGGGAAGCGCTGCGCTGCGTCCGGGGCACGAGAGCTGAATTCATCTCGCATCCTATCCAGATTGCAGATGTGGACGGCCCCCCGCTTGTCAGGATTATAGCAGACTTCTGGCCAGATCGCTTGCTATCAGATGTCCGGCCTGTTTGCGCGGACAAAGCCCGCTGGCCAAGATGGTGTTCGCTACGCACGCTCCAAGCACATAGGCGACATTCGTGATGCCAGTGTAATCTACGGAAGCTCGCGCGTATCGACCGATCGGTCCTTCCATCTACTGCGTCCTGCAAGTTCGTGGGTTATCCGGCGAGCAATCTCGACCGGTACACCGAGTTCAGATCAGATGGGCATGGCGGCTACCGGCCGGTTGTACACGCCACCCGATATCATCAAGCGCCAGGCGATACGGGCGAACTTGTTGGCTAAGGCCACCGCGACCAACTTCGGCGGCTTTCGCTCCAGCAGCGAAGTGAGCCAGGGTGTCGGCTTATGACGGCCCTTTCGAATGTGCCTCAGCAGCGCGGTCGCGCCGACAATCAACGTCGATCGGAGCATTGAATCTCCGGCCTTTGTGATACCGCCATATCGTTG
>NZ_JASAUS010000092.1:0-37182 GCF_029953005.1 Bradyrhizobium sp. Mp27
TTCGGTTGCGAAGCCAACCCCATCACCTCCAACCGCGAACGCCACGCCCGCCATGACCGACGATACGATTCCGCCCTTCTCGTTTCCAGCCGTTCACGCCAAGAAAGTCACCGCTGCTCCGGCCCCGTCGTGCAGGCGCACGCACCGGAGCACGTCGTGCCCGGCGGGCTGCCGACCGAAGCGGCCATCGCGCACGTGATCGTCTCCAAATTTGGCGACCATACGCCATTTTACCGTCAGGCCGAGATCTATGCGCGCCAGGGGATCCGGCTTGATCGGGCGACACTGGGCAACTGGTCTGGCCGCGCCTGTTTCCATCTTCAGCCCATCGCGGACCACATGCGCCACCACCTGGCCATGGCGTCGGCTGTTCATGGATGAGACCAAGGCGCCGGTACTCGATCCAGGGCGCGGCCAAACGAAGAAAGGCTACTTCTGGGCGATCGCCTCAGACGACCGCGGCCACAGCGGTCCAAGTCCGCCGATCGTGCTGTTCCGATATGCCCCCGGTCGCAGCGGTGCCTTTGCTGAGCAGTTCCTCGACGGTTTTGGCGGACGCTACCTGCAATGCGATGCCTATGACGGTTATGACCGGCTGACCGAAGTTGCTCGGCCGCAAGGGCCATGGACGCTCGTGCATTGCTGGAGCCATTTGCGCCGACGCTTCGTCAAATTGGTACGCAATCAGCAAGTCGCCGATCGCTGAGGCCGCCGTTCGGCACATCGCGCAGCTTTACGCCATCGAAGCCATGGTGCGCGGCTCGTCGCCGGACATCCGCTTGGCCGCGCGCAAGGAGCACTCGCTGCCCATGGTAGCCGCGTTGAAGTCGTGGTTCGAGAAACAGCTGTCGATGATCTCCAGCGGTTCGACGCTCGCCGAGGATATCCGCTATGCGCTCAATCATTGGCAGGGGCTGACCCGCTTCCTCGAAGACGGACGTCTCGAGCTCGACACCAACCCGGTCGAGAACGCCATCCGGCCAGTCTGTTTGACCAGGAAAAACGCGCTCTTCGCCGGTCATGAAATCGGGGCAGAAAACTGGGCCTTGCTCGCGTCGATCGTCGCCACCTGCAAGCTCAACGACGTCAATCCGGCCGCCTACATCGCCGAAACACTCGAGGCGATCATCGACGGCCATCCCCATAGCAGAATCGGCGACCTCATGCCGTGGCGCTTCCGCAAGGCGTCAAGCCAGTCTCAACAGGGCCCCGGCTGAGCGCTTACAGCAAACACCGTAGCTATTCGTCCGAGGCGGAAGAAAAGTTCAGTTGAATCAACGAGGTTGACAGACACCCCTAGAGCAACATTGATTTTACCGATGACGGTGAGAACTGCACTCCGCGTTCGTTCACGTACCCAAGCTTGGCAAGCTCCTCAGCAACGGCGCGCAAAGAGCGATGGCCTCCCTTAGGTGATCGGCGTCTGAGACGCCGAGCTACCTTCACCAGTTGGGGATTGATTTCAGCCCATGATTTGCGACCCTCGACCTTTCCGACTAGCGCCCGTTTGCGCTCGCGAGCCGCCTTCAACTTTGCGACTAACCTGGCCTTCTCGTATTGGTGAAACGCGCCGGCAATCTGCCGCATCATCACGCGCGACGGGTCAGTACTGTCGGTCAGATCATCTCCGTTCGCCGTCAGCACGCGGACGCCACGATTGATCAACGCCAGAATGCCAAGCTCCTGGGTCATGAGCTCACGGGCAAAGCGGCTGGCGTCCTCGACGATGACGGTTCTGACGCCGTTGCTTTCAATGCGGTCTAGCAGAGCAGCAAAGCCGGCCCGGCTCTCGATTGGGTCGGCTCCCGAGACGGCTGCGTCATTAAATTCGTTTACGAGGTCAAATCCGGCCCGCTTCGCAAAACCTTCAATGGCAGCTCGCTGCCGTTTGTCGCTGTCCTTATCGGTGCCGACGTTTGCTGCGGATGATGTTCGGAGGTAGGCGACTGCAGCCCGTTTCGCTTTCAGTGTCATATACTTGCCTCATATTAATGTACGGATTTCTTGAGAAAGCGCTGCGGCGGTTTGGCGGCGCTTCGCCTCCACCAAGGCAGGGCTTTGAGACGGGCATGGGCCCATCCAGAGCACGTCGGCGGAACGGGGCTCCTCCAAACCCGGTCGATGATCGTATTGAATTCTTGATCAAATCTCGGCCAGCGGCGAGGTTCGCTTCGACATGCTACGGTGCGAAGCTACATATCGCGAATCGCCTCAAACTGAATCCGGGCAAACGCGCAGCATGGTGTGGAGATAACTCATATTTTCTTCTCCCTTGAGAGAATTGTCGGTTTTGGTTTCGGCGGACGGGGGCATGAAATGGGAGCAAAATGTAGCAAGGGGCAGGGGTTTGCGTGACTTTTGCGTGCCACCGTGTTGCTCGCTGAAAGGGTCTCAGACCGTTGACGCGAGCTTGCTGGTGAGGCCGAACGCATCAGCGCTCTATTCGCTCAACCGGCAATGCCAAAGGCTCTTAAATCGGCTCCTGCGAAGCCGAAGTATCAGAACGGGGGTCTGAATTGGTCCGGGCGAGGGAGGCAGCCCTCGTGGGTGAAGCATCACATCGCGCTTGGTGGGACTCTCACGAACTAAAGGCGCCCCAGTGAAGGGGCGCTTCAACCCACGAGCCGGTCAGCGATAGTTTTTGGTTTTAGCGGTGTGTGGCCATCTCCTGTATCACGTGTCACTGATGATCCGGTGAAAAGCTCATCGCCCTGTTGGAATACCGCTCGCCGCTTGTACCGAGCCCGGACTCGTTGAGCAAATCAACACCACGGTCAACAACGACCATCCGTACACCCACTACACTCGCAAGCGCACGGCTGCGCAGCAGCTAAAGCCGGGAGAGCCGGGCTACTGCACCGAAATCCACGCCACCATGTTCGCCTGCAATCTGACGAGCGGCGAGGGGCATGCCTTCTTGCTGCTCGATGACGGGCGGGTGCTGGATAACCGGTTTGACCAGGCGGGCGAGGTTGGCTGCCGCGCCTATTGGCTGGCTGCGGCATGCCCCCCGGTCACGGCGTTAACCACCATGTCTAACCGTGGCTGATTGTCGTCGGCGGCATTGAATAGCCCTAGGCGAACCCGGGCTCGCCCATTAATCTGCGCCAAAGTTGGCCCATTTGGGATCGATTTGGGGCTTCATGACCAATTCCATCGAACAGGCGTACGAGCGCCTTCTGAAACTGAAGCCTGATATCGAAGCGGCGCTTGCGGCGAAGCCGAACGAGGCCGATACGCGCTTGAAGGTTTTGGACCGGTTCCTGTTTGAAGTGCTGGAGTGGAAGCAGGGGGCAGTTTTCACCGAACCCCCGACTGAATCTGGTTATATCGATTATCTGCTGACAATCGGCGAGCGTCGCGGAGCGATGGTTCTTGAGGCGAAGAAAGCTGGACTGCTTCAACCGGCGACCAAGACCAAAGAGTTAATGGTCGTCTCCCTGTCTGGCCCGGTGGTCAAGCCGCTGTTGGCGGGTATCAAGCAGGCGATGGGCTACGCCCTGGAAAATGGTGTGGCCGTCGCCGCTGTGACAGATGGCAATACCTGGCTGTTCTTCCGGGCCTCCCGTACCGATGGCTTAAAGCCACTTGAAGGAAAGGGCATTCTTTTTTCGTCATTAGAGACAGTGATTGCGAACTTCGCGAAGTTTGTGGAGCTGCTGAACGTCTCGGCGATCGTGCAACGCCTGAATCTGGCGCATCTCGCCGACGCAGATGGCTTGGCGGTGCCAGAGGCGGAGCAGCAATTGTTCGTGCTCGACCCTGGCGAAGCGAGCATGAAGCAACGGGACCCGCTGGCTAGCGATGCCGCTCTTCTGTTCCAGCAATTCTTCTCCCGATTATCGAACGACAAAGACCGGGAGATGCTGCGGGATTGCTTCGTGGAGACCTCGGAAAGCCAAAGGGCTGACTTCGAGCTCGAGAAAATCGTCCAGCGAGTGTTGAACAACATCTCGGCGCTCGACACTGCTCAAAGCAGCGCGCTTCAAGGCCAGATCGAACGAGCTATCACAACGCGCCGCTCCGAGACGGTCTTATTGGTTGGCAACAAAGGCGCCGGTAAATCGACATTCATTGACAGGTTCTTCGAACAAGTTCTCGCGCGACAGGTGCGCGAAAAGTGCATCGTGGCCCGGGTCGACCTGGAAGAATACCATGCCGATCCAAAAGGCATCGTGCCTTGGGCAATCCTGCAATTGCGCGACAAGCTAGAGGCGGCGGTGTGTACGACGAACCCGCCAAGTTACGATGAGCTACGGGGCATCTTCTTTTTCGAGTACCAGCGGCTATCAACTGGTTCGCGAAAGCACCTGTACGAGACCAACAGGACCGAATTTAGGGATCAGTTCGGTCGGCATATCGAGGAGCGAAGAGAGAAGCAACCTGACGAATACGTCAGGCTACTGCTTGCTTGGGCGGCTTCCGGCCATCAAAAGCTATCGTGCCTCGTCTTCGACAATACGGACCAGTTTCCTTCAGAAATTCAGGACATGGTCTATCAGTTAGCGCATTCCCTCGAAAGCGCTGCGCCCGTCTTCACCATTGTGCCGATCACGGACAGGACGGTGTGGCGATTGTCGAAGGCTGGCGCGCTGCAAAGCTATTCGGCGAAGAGCTTCTATTTGCCGGTCCCCGACGCAAAGGAAATTATTTCGCGTCGCGTGACTTTCCTCAAGAGCAAGGTGAAGGGCGAGCCCAAGGCTACTGAGTCCTACTTTTCACGCCGTGGCTTCCAGGTGAAGGTCAACGACCTCGCAATTCTAGCCGATGCGGTTGGCAAGGTGTTTGTCGAAAACGACTATGTTTCAGGCTTTATCGGACGACTCGGAAACTTCGACATCCGGCGGATGCTCAAGATTGCCGAAAGGATATTTTTGTCTCCCGAACTCGCTATCGACGACATTATCAAATCGAAGTTCTCGGGTGAGGATGTAACCACTGATCGCGTTAGAACGCACCGGGCATTGGTTAGGGGTGAGTACGATCGGTTTAGCGAACGGGAGAACGAGTTCATCTCGAACCTGTTCCAAACGAATCCTCAGAAGCCGGGGCCGCCGCTGCTTGGGTATTACATCCTCTGGATCTTGCGCCGGCAAATGCACAACGCGCGCAACAACCAGGATGAGAACATCGAAACAGCGCATTGGGCTGTATCGAGTCTCGTGCAGTTCTTCGAAGGATGTGGCGTGGCGGAAGAATTGGTCGTTGCTACCGTGAACCGGCTCTATGATCGACGACTGATTGAAGCACTCGATCCAAACGTCCAACACGTTACCGTCGCGGATAAAGTGGCGATCAAGGAGAGCGGCATTGCTCACTTAGAGCTGCTGCTGTCGTCGCCGGTATACATCGATCAGATGGGCCTCGTGACGGGCATCAACGAGCCATTTGCTCGGGATGAAATCAAAAAGGCGCTCACAGCCGGGAGATTCGGCGATATCCGCGAACAATTCCTACGTTATACCCTCAAAATCGACTCTGGGCGGATTACCATTCCCTCGAACGAGATCTACGGACAGCTGGCTATGGCACGCAAACAAATAGAGCGTATGACTTCACAAGGTTCTCGGGCCGCTCGCTGAATCGGCATGCCAGGATGACTCAAGGGCCTTTGCCTCGCGCAGCCCGTCGAACCATCTGTTCGCAAGCTCGGCTGAGCTGAACTGTCTGGCATATCCGCGACGGTTGCAGCCTTCGACCTGGTCCAGGGCGATCACTGATAGTTCGACCATTCGGGGATGCGTTCGCTCTTCTCCCATCGCACAACAGCCTGTCAGGCAGTATGGGCTCAATACTGCGCCTCGAAGTCGGTAGCCCAACAAGAGGCTAACGATGAAATCCTCCGCCGCTGCAAGGCAAAGTTCGAGGCCGCCCTTTGTTCGTCCGCATATCAGAAGTGGTTAGATCAATCCGCAGAGACTTCCGGTGTTTATGACAGTTGAGGAAGATGACCCTGAGCTGACCTCGCCCATCGCGACAATTCCGAACGCCGCCGCGCGGTTCGGTGAACGATTTCGGGTTCAGGACCTCCGAAGAGACGGCTCTGACCGTCAAGTTAGGGAACGATGCCACGGCAGGCCCACGCGACGTTTGCAAACGACCTCGGTCCATCTGGCCGGCCGGCCTCGTAGGCATCGCGCACGGCAGCGTCGGTGCGCGCTCGCTCCGCAGCGTCGAGCGCTGCCACATACTTGCCGAGCGGCCCTTCGCCAGCGGCAATCGGCGCCCAATAGTCGGCAAGCTTTGGTAGTCCATGCGGATCATTAGCTCCTTTTCTGTAATGTCCACGAGACCCTGTTCGGCAAAAGTCCGCCTCAGTTCGCCCGGCTGCATCATCGGTTGAAAGCAATAGCGACTGCGAAGCTGCCGCCCGCTTTCACCGAGTGCCGCCACCGTGTCGACCATCATGCGCATGCCGGGCATGCCGCCGAGATGATCCCACACCGCTGCCGCGACCACGCCGCCCGACCGAACGACGCGGCACATCTCGGCCACTGCCTTGGCGGCTTCGGGAACGAAGTGGAGCACGAGAAGCGCAAAAGCGCGATCGAACGTACTGTCCTGGAAGGGCAGGTCGCAGGCATCCGCCTGTCGGATGGTAATTCGCGGGTTTGTGTTGCGCCGGATCACCTCCTGGACAAAGACTGGTGAATAGTCGACCGCGGCAATCTCGGCGAGGTCGGCGGCTTTGGCGAGCGTGAAGGTCAAGCTCCCGGTGCCGCAGCCGACGTCGAGAACCCTTTCGCTGTCGGCAACCCCCGCGAAGTCGATGAATAGCCGCGCCAGTCGTTGGCTCCAGCGGCCCATGAGCTGTTCATAGCCCGCAGCGTTGTGTACGTTGAATTCCGAGGCCATCGAAGTCTCCGTGCGCTCGCCAGGTTCTTAAGACCTCGACGGGGTAGCTACCAAGCCGCTAAAGCAATCGCGTTGCAATCGCGACGAGCGTGCCGTGCGGCTGCTCTATGATGGTATGGTAAGATCTGTCACGGCGAGTTCCTTTTGACGGCTACCATGCCTCATCGAGGCCGAGTTGCTCGAATACCTCGCGACGAAGCTCAACGAAGTGCGGATCGCCGCGGTGGCGAGGATAGGACTGGCTGTTGACGACTTCGGCCTTGATCCGTGCAGGCCGGTCGCTCAGCACGATGACACGGCCAGCAAGCAATAGCGCCTCCTCGACATCGTGCGTGACCATCAGCGCCGTGAAGCGCGAGCGCTGCCAAAGTGATACGAGTTCCGCCTGCATCGCGATGCGAGTCAGCGAGTCGAGCTGGCCCAAAGGTTCGTCGAGAATGAGCAGCTTTGGGTCGTTGACAAGCGCACGCGCCAGAGCCGCGCGTTGCGCCATGCCACCGGAAAGCTGGTGCGGGTAGGCATTGGCGAAGCCCGTGAGCCCCACCAGGCGCAAGGCGTCTTCGATACGCCCGCCATGAGTGCGTAGCAACCCGCGGGCTTCCAGACCGAGCGCAACGTTGCTCCGTACCGTCCGCCATGGATAGAGCGTTGGGTCTTGAAAAACGACGACACGCGACGGATCGGGTGCTTCGATCTCTCTTCCTTCCGCTAGCAGGGAGCCGGCTGTTGGAGTGTCGAGCCCCGCGACCAGCCGCAGCAGGGTCGATTTTCCGCACCCACTCGGACCCAGGAGAGCGACAAATTCGCCGCGGCCGACCTGAAGGCTGATGCGGTCCAATACCGGCAGGGGCTGCCCTTCGAGATCGAAGCTGTGGCTCACTTCGCGGAGCGTTAGCGTCGATCCACGGACCGCGTGATCGCTTGCGATCGCCGCTACCATCGCACCAGACCTTTCTGCCAGGATAGCAGGCGGTCCCGCAAGCGGAACAGCAGCGTGATCAGCCCGGAGCACAAGAACGCCATGAGCAGCAGCGCGGCGTACATATTGGCATAGGCCGCCCAACCTTGCGCCCATTGCAGGTACCAGCCGAGCCCCGCCTTCACGCCCAGCATCTCGGCTACCACAAGAACCGCAAACGAGTTGCCGAGACCCATGAACAGGCCAACAAAGACATGTGGCATTGCCGCCGGAATGGCAACCTTGAGCACGAGGAAGCGCTGGGTTGCTCCCAATGTCCGCGCAATATCGTAATAGGCGCTCTTCACGCAGGCGACGCCCGACCAAGTCAGCACGGTGACCGGAAACCCGGTGGCGAGCGCAATCAGGAAAATGCTGGCGCTGAAGCTCGACGGGAAAACGAAAAATGCGAGGGGCAGCCAAGCTGTCGCGGGCAGCGGCCCGATGAACCGCAAAACTGGGTGGATCCAATAACCGGCGAGCCGCGACCAGCCGATCGCCACGCCGGTTACGAACCCCACCGCCGCACCGAGAAAGTAACCGGTCGCGAGCAGACGCGCTGAGGCGAAGATGCCTTCAGCCAGCCGCCCCCAATCATCGATTACGACTTCGACAATGGCCTGCGGCGGCGGAAAGAACGGCAACGGCAGCAATCCAAGCTTTGCTGTGACGGCCTCCCAGGCAGCAAAAAACAGCGCGAGCGCAAACAGCCACGGGGAGAGCCGCTGGAGACGCTGAAAAGCAACAAAACGAACGCCGGCAAAGGCTGCCAGGGCGAGCGCAAGGGCCAACGCGCCGCAGGCAATCGCGAAGCCGCCCGTGTAGGCCCAATCGCTCTCGGGCTTATCCGGCCAGAGCGCAGTGAGCACGGCGACCATAGACCATGCGGCGGCAACAGACAGTCCGCCGATCAACGACCGAGTGGTCGAACTTTCAAAAAAGCCGAAACCCGATTTCTCTGATGGCCTCGGCACTTCATCGATGACCGAGCTCACTGCGGATCTTCCCAATCGGCTCAGCTTAGAACGTCAAGATAAATCCGCTCGGCGAACTTGGCCGGGTCAGTGCTTCGCTTCATGACGTTCACTGCCTTGAGTTCGTCGGTGTAGAGTAAAAGCTGCTTCTTGAGCGTGGCCCCGACCGGGTGATTGTGGTGAGTATGGCTACGATACATGGTGGCGAGATCCTCTACGGATCCTCTCCCGCCGTAGCCCGAATAGATTGCTGCGGCATCGGAGGGATCGCTGGCAACTAGGTCTGCCCCCTCCAGTATCGATCGGGTCAGAGCGGCCGCCACCGGCATTTCGGTTCGGGTGAGGCTGCCACGTATCGCGAGAACGCAGCAGGTGCGGTCGGCGAATTCACCCGTCAAGTTCGTCGCGATCTCGTTGAGTTTGCCTTCCTTGAGCCAGAGGTAGGGCAGCGGATCTATCTCGGCCAGCGCCTGCACTTCGCCCTTGTCGACGGCAAGCGCGAGCAGATTGGCCGGGTACTGGCGCCACTCTACCTCTTGGGCCGGATCGATGCCCTTTTTGGCGAGGTAGATCGAAAAGAAGTTCTTCGCTGGGCTCGCTTGATCGCTAATCCCGATAGCCTTGCCGCGCAGGGATTCCAGGCTGTCAATATTCGCAGCCTTGGAGCCGAGGAGCCGGATGCAGCCGCCGTGCACACCGGCGGTGATCCGAACGTCGAAACCTTGCTCCAGCGGTTTGAGCCAGCGCAGGGCCAATCCCAAACCGGCATCCGCCTTGCCAGTTGCAATCGCCTCCAACAACTGGTCGGTCGAACCGCCGAAATTGACGAATTCGACATCGAGGTTGTGCTTGGCGAAGATACCCCGCTCCTTTGCGACTGCCGCAGCGACGGTGCACGCCGCGTTCGCATTCCAGGCGAGTTTGAGTTGGCGGGGTGGGCCCTGCAGCTCTTCACTGCTCGCTGCGGCGCGACAAATAAGAGGCTCGCCGGGAATATAAGACAGCGATCCAGTCCCGGATGCCGTCAGCGCGCGAGCCGCTCCAAACATTCCAAGCGGCGCCGTGGCGCCGAGGGTGCAAACCAACGTCAACACCGAGCGGCGGGAGAAGGCGCCCCGCTTCGCTTCGGACAGACCTTTCGTCAAGCTGTTACCAATTTCGCGCTTTTCCATGTGTCACTCCCAAACTCGCGTGTGAATGGAATAGAACTGGGCGGCGCTTTGCGGGGCCTTAGCTCACCTCTCTTTGGGCATCATCCGAGCCCGTCTGCTACACAGGTGTGAAGAGCTTCACATTAACGCAAAAAATTGGAAGGAGATAGCCGCGCGGCGATTAAGGCTCTTGTCAATCGTGTTGACCTACTCATGGCAACGTCTGTCGCATTTGATCGTGATCGGCGGGGGGGAGATGATCGAAATTTCGGTCGTGCGCACGCTCCACCATGGCGCCCGCGTTGCGCGAATTCAGCGACGCGGTCTAACTTCTAACGCTAAGTCAGCATGATCTGGGATAGTCGGCTGGTCGCAGCAGAACGGAAACTACGGGTTAGGCTTTGCGCTTTTGATCCATGTCGGCTTCCCGCTTCGCTTGCTTGATCCCGGGAATGCCATCAACGTTGCGCCGGGGACGCAATTACAAGGAGGTCGCATGATTACCGCCGTTGTACGATACAAACTGCCTCCGCAGATCGACTATGCCGCCTGTCGCGAGCACTTTCACAAGATCGCACCCAGCTTCCGCGAGGTGACGGGGCTAGTCAGCAAGCACTTCATCTGGTCCGAAAGCGGCTGGGCCGGCGGCGTGTACCAGTGGGAGCGTATTGAGGACGCCAAGGCGTTCTACACCGGGCCGTGGCTCGAGGGCATCATCCAGCGCTACGGCATGAAGCCGCAGATCGATTTATACGAGACTTTTGCGGTGACAGACAACGCGCGCGGCAAGGTTGAGCTGTTCAAGGAGACCGTTGCCTCCAAATGACCCCGAGCAGATCTAGCTCATCTGCTGCGCCAGCGCGTAGAGGCGACGGCGTGGCTAGCCAACTGCAAGAATGTCGAGATTGACTCAAGGCGACATCGGCTGCCTGCGCGACGAAGTCCGGCCGAACCCACGAGAACCCTTCTCTCAGTGGCTAGCGATGTTACGGACGAGCAGACACCCGCCTCAAATGGCATAGCGACGCGGATGACTCCATCCGGAACGACCTCGAAGGCCGCTTCCGCGCCAACGCACTTGATCCGCTATGCCAAGATCCATGGCGCCGGGCATCGGCCCTGGCTCACCGCGATGTTGACGTGGCGACCCACCAAGGTCGCGGCCATCGCGCTCGCCAACAAACTCGCCAGGATGGCATAGGCGATGATCGCCAGCAAGGAACGCTACCAGGAGCCCGCCGCTCTCACGGCGTAAACGAGATTACAGCCGGACACACCGGTGTGACGTAACGGTTGGAAAGTTGGAAGGACGAACAGCACGTAATGCAGTGCTGGTCGATTCGGCGATCAGGACAGCTCACTTCGGCCATGGCATCTTTGAATGCGTGCTTTTGACCGGGACCTAATCCGCGGAGGGCATTATGGCCAGCGGTCATGGGTACCGCGCAAACGGGCCAAACACATGGCTGCTCCGACCAATGCAGCAAGTGAAGATTCTTCTTGCTGGAGCGTCCACACATGGCCAAGACCGAAGGTCTACTTCCGTCAGCACGTCAGCTCATTTGGGCAGAGCGGACGCCGCCCGGTTTGGCCGCCATGGGCGGCTTTTGACCCCTACCGGAAGTCGGCCTCTGGGCAATGATGCGTCTAGTCGTGTCCGACCATCCCATCCTTACTTGGCAGAAATCGAACGATCATTCGGCGGATCGGATGCCCCGCGGGTCAATACCCCTGTTCGAGGCGACGTAGTCGATCTCGCCGCGCGTAGTACCGATATCCATTAGCTCCCTGTCGCTTAGGTCGCACAAGTTGGCTATCAACCTCTGGCGTTTGCGCCGTTCCTGAAACGCGCACCAATATGTCATGAAAAAACTGGAGACGCGCCGGGCGATACGGCCGACTGTCCCAACCCTGTTGCACCATAGGTCGTGCTCATGGCGGAATCTCCTGGGTGTTGTTTTTACCCGGACGAGGGTGCCAAGGCATGAGCGAGCGCGCTTGACATTCGGCTTACATTTTCTTTACCGGGGGCTTATTCTTTGCGTTCCAAGCGGTGCTAGAGGCCCCGACGATCGGAGGCCGCCTGAGGGATTGGCAGCTTGCGCTATCTCTTCGAGGAGTACGCAATCGACACTGACCGGCGCGAGCTGCATCGCGGGGCGGACGTCGTCTCCGTCGCGCCACAGGTATTCGACCTGCTCGACTACCTGATCCGCAACAGGGAGCGCGTCGTCAGTAAAGACGACCTCATCAATGCCATTTGGAACGGCCGTATCGTGTCCGATGGGGCGCTGACAACGCGCCTGAATGCCGCCCGCAGTGCGCTCGGCGATTCCGGTGAGGAACAACGCCTCATCAAAACCCTCCCGCGCAAGGGCTTCCGTTTCGTCGGACCAGTGCGGGAAACGCAGGGAGCCGCAGGCGCGGTAGTCGCCGATAACGCCGTAGACCCGTCGAAACACGCCCTCACGCTGCCCGATAAGCCTTCGATCGCGGTGTTGCCATTCCACAACCTGTCAGGTGATCCCGAACAGGAGTATTTCGCGGACGGAATGGTAGATGACATCATCACGGCGCTATCCCGGTTCAAGGCGCTGTTCGTCATCGCCCGAAATTCGAGCTTCACCTACAAGGGGCGCGCCGTTGACGTGAAGCAGATCGGGCGAAAGCTAGGGGTGCGTTACGTGTTGGAAGGCAGCGTTCGCAAAGCAGCAAACCGAGTACGCATCACGGGACAGCTCGTCGATGCCGCCACCGGCGCACATCTATGGGCGGACCGGTTTGATGGTGGTCTCGGCGACGTCTTCGATCTGCAGGACCAGGTGACCGAGAGCGTTGTCGGGGCGATCGCGCCAGCGCTGGAGAAAGCCGAGATCGAGCGTGCCAAGCGCAAGCCGACCGAGAGTCTCGACGCCTATGCCATCTATTTACGCGGTTTGGCCAGGTTTTATCAGTTTGCTGGCCGGCAAGTGAACGACGAGGCATTGCGCCTGTTCAACAACGCGATCGAGATCGACCCGGATTTTGCGTCGGCCTACGCTCGCGCCGCCTCTTGCTACGCCTATGCCAAGGGGAATGGCTGGATTTCAGGCACACCGAGCGAGATTGCCGACGTGACGGGGCTCGCTCAGCGGGCGGTTGAGTTGGGCAAAGATGATGCGATGGCGCTCGCCGCCAGCGGGTGGGCGTTAGCGCATATTGTTCGCGATCTGGAGGCAGGGGCCGGCTTAATCGATCGCGCGCTTGTGCTCAATTCCAATTTGGCCGAGGCATGGTTTTACGGCTGGGCAAAAAACTATCTCGGCGAGCCGGAACAGGCGATCCAGCGCTTTGCGCGTGCCATGCGCCTGAGCCCACTTGATCCGCGGGCGACAGGGATGCGGGCTGGGACCGCGCATGCACATTTCTTCCTGGGCCGCTATGACGAAGCGGTATCGTGGGTGGCAATGGCATTGCAGGACAATCCGGACTATCAACCTGGATTACGGATCGCCGCCGCAAGCAATGCAATGGCCGGATGCCCGGAGCAAGCACATCAGGCCGTGGCTCGGGTGCGGCAACTCAACCCCACGCTACGTGTTTCCACTCTAAAAGACGTAGTGGGCCCTTTTAGGCGGGCGGAAGACCTCTCGCGATTTGAAGAGGGATTGCGGCGAGCCGGGCTGCCGGAATGACCATCGCAGCCAGGTGCTCAGCCGTGGCGACGAGCTGAATAATGGGCCGACTTCTGCTGTTGGCCATCGCGACAATTTGCGCTGCCGCGCGGACTTGGTCGCTATAGTGGTAAAGCGGACATTGCCTTTGTCGCATCACCCCGCTTGGTTTATGGGTACACGGCCGAGTTGTTGAACGAGCATGATGTGAATAGCTCGTTGCCATTTGAAGAGTTCGGCGTTGGCTGGCGAAGAGGAGGTGAGGCTTGCGCACTCTTGTGTGACAGCCGTAAACGTTGGCGGATCACCGCTCCTCCAAACTGGAGCAACCAAGGCGCTGAAACCCCAGCGATTTTAGTCGATCCTTATGAGGCATGCGCGAGTAGCTACGGTGACAAGCTACAAACAATTGGCCCAAACGTGAGCAACCGCCGACAGAAGGTAACACTTTAAGATCGGCGGCACGCGTCGTGCGGCGGGGAGTTCATTTGCCCGGCGCACTCGCGAATTTGATAAAGCGACTTGTTCCACGAAACAGTGATGGGATGTGCATTGCGGGTGCACGCCTGCGAAGAATCGCCTCAGGGCTCGCGGCCGGTTGTTCAAGGGCGTCCGACGAGCAACTGAAATGGACCCGCGGAGCGGGACCGGTTGAACCGGTTTGTTAGTTGGAAACGGATCGCTCCTGATCCCTTTCTATCACGCAGCCAGAGACTCTGTCTGCTGGAATTGCTGTGGGCATGTGGTCAACGCGTCAGCGTTGTCCACCATGTCCACAGCCTGCGCGGCCTGCATCCGTTCGCGCCAGACCGCCATCGGCGTGCGATAGCCGAGGGACTGATGAAGGCGACGATCGTTGTAGAAGGCGATCCAGCTCGCGATCCCTGCCTTGGCCTCGCGGCCGTCGGCATAGCCCTTGAGATAGATGTCCTCATGCTTGAGCGACCGCCACAGCCGCTCGATGAAGACATTGTCCATCCAACGACCGCGGCCATCCATGGAGATCTTGATCCCTGCGCCCACCAACGCGCCGGTGAAGGCCACGCTGGTGAACTGGCTGCCCTGGTCGGTGTTGAAAATCTCCGGCGTGCCGTAGGTCGCCAGCGCCTCTTCCAGAGCCGCCACGCAGAACGAGACGTCCATCGTATTCGACAACCGCCACGCCAGAACCGCACGGCTCGCCCAGTCGATGATGGCGACGAGATAGAGAAAGCCGCGGCCGATGGGCAGATACGTGATGTCGGCCGCCCACACCTGGTTCGGCCGGTCGATCGTCATGTTGCGCAGCAGATAGGGATAGATCTTGTGGCCCGGCGCCGGCTTTGTCGTGTTCGGCTTCGGTCCCAGCGCCGCGATGCCCATCTTGCGCATCAACCGCTGCACGCGCTTGCGATTGACCTGAAGCCCCTCAGCCTTCAGCATCGCGGTCATTCGCCGCGAGCCCAGGAATGGCCAGGCGGTGAACAGCTCGTCGATCCGCTGCATCAGGGCAAGGTCGTTGTCGTTGGCCGGCTGTGGCGGCCGGTAGACCCCAGAACGGGCGATGCCAAGCAACATGCATTGCCGGCGGATCGACAGCGCCTGGTCGGCGCGATCGAGCATTCCTCGACGGTCCGGCGTGCTCATCTTCCGGACCTCCGCGCTAAAAAATCGCGCTCGACTGTCAGTTGTCCAATCTTGGCGTGCAGCTTCTCGATCTCGCGTTCGCGCGTTTCCTCGCTCTCGCGCCCGACACCCGCGTCAAAAGCCCGGGCCGCCTGGTCCAGCAGCTGCTTCTTCCAGGCATAGATCTGGTTCGGGTGAACCTCATAGCGCTGGGCCAGATCGGCCACCGTCGCCTGCTCCCGCACCGCTTCCAGCGCGATCTTTGCCTTCAACGCCGCGTCGATCTTCCGTCGTGTCTTCTTCGTCATCATGCCCTCCGTCTATCAAACGGAGCGGCCCTTTTCCAACTTAGCCTCTGGTCCCAAAACCGGGGTCCATTTCACAACGGCAGCACGTCTGCGCCGCCTGCCATGAGGGGATTCGACGGCTCGAAGTGTTCCCGCAATTCTCGCTTCCGGACGAGTGAGCGCGCATCCAGAAACGCATCCTTCAGACTAACGGCTTTCCGGAGCGCGACGTTGAAAAAAGCGTCGCCGAAATAGGTCCACTTGGCCTTGTCCTGAAAGCCGAACGACGGATGGTTGGCATCGGCCGCGGTGATGACCAGCACATCGGGATTCGCCAGACGCGGGATAAAGACCCCGGAATAACAAGCCGAGATGACAACCACCTTGTGTCGCACACCTGTCTTCGCGAGCATGTTGCTGAGACGAGATGGCGTGAGCGTCTCTGTGTGCCGCCCCGCCTTGATTGCGAGGCCGTCTGGAGAGCCATGCGAGGTGAGAATCAAAAAGAGAACGTCTTTCTCAGCATCCAAGCGGTTGGCTGCCGCCTGCAACGACCTGGTCAGCGCTTCGATCGTTGCATTTCCGCCCTTCTTGGAATTGTACTCCACATTGATCGGGCCAGTCCGAAAACGGCCAGCTACGACCTGAGCTGCACCGGTCGCCTCGGATCTAAACACGCCTTGATCGCCGAACAGGCCAAAGGACACCACGCCAACCTTTCCAGCGCCCTCAACAGCATGTACCGACGAAACTAACGGCCAGATGGTCAGAAAAAAAGCGACGAGCGGCGCACCGAGCCAACTGATCGAGGACCTAGAGGTCATAGCGAACCTCGTTTCGAGATCGCCGGGAGAGAACTACCGCTCAACACAAATAGTGAAAAGCCAGTGTAGTTCCATCCTTCGGAACGGTACACGCATGAGCCCGGAAATGCGAAGTGGCAGCACCTCCGATTGAGGTCCGCTTAGTGGGTCGGAGCGGACCAGATTTGCTAACGCTAGGTTCTTCGCATTTTGACCCAAGACGGACATGATCCAGCTCGTCAGGCGCAATTGACAGCAGTTTGCATCAGGATCATGATGATTTGAGGTAGATACGACCTGCCGCTTGCGCCCCAATGGGGGATGGTGAACGTATCATCGATCTTTCTAAACCCTTTGCCCGAACGAACGGGTCAGCAATGCAAGCGCCTGGCACCTCGGCTTCGTTCAAGCAAAGGATGAAAGATCATGCGCGACTATCGCGACGCAAAGACTATGGTGCATACGGCCCGGGTCTTCCTCGGTGATCACGGCCTGAAGATCACCAATAGCCAAAGCCTTGAACTGATTGCCAACGCGTTTGGCGTTGCGGACTGGAACACGCTTGCTGCTACTATTCGCGGCGAGGTCAGCACGCCCCGCGCCGAAGCGGCAACGCCATCACCCGCAACGATCGATGCAGGGATCAGACCCCGAGGGCCCCGTTTCTCCAGCGAACTGGAACGCACCTTGCAGCGCGCTCTTGCTCATGGTGACGCGCGAAAGCATCAGTACACGACGTGTGAGCATCTGCTGCTCGCGCTAACAGATGATCCGAACGCGTCAAAGGTTATGCAGGCTTGCCGTGTCGATCTTACGGCACTCAAGAAAAGCCTGACCAACTACATTGACAATGATTTGCGGTCTATCGTTGTCGAAACTGGCATATCCATTGCGGATTCCGACGAAGCCGGCCATGCATTCCAATTCGAAGCCGGCCGGGCATTCCGATCTGAAGCCGGCCACCCGTTGCGTCGTTCGCATGGGTCAATTTCATGATGTCGTCGAGGGCTGGGAAGGTCAAGAGACCGGTTGATCTTGAGCGGGTTGCTTCTGCTTCCTGAGGCTCTCTCCTTTGAGTTCGATGCGGTAGGCATTGTGGACGAGGCGATCGAGGATCGCGTCGGCGATGGTGGGGTTTCCGATGATTTCGTACCAGCGATCGACGGGCAGCTGGCTGGTGACGATAATCGAACGGGCTTCGTATCGATCCTCGACGATTTCGAGCAAATCACGGCGTTGGTCGGCGTCGAGAGGTTCTGGTCCCCAGTCGTCCAGGATCAGCAGATCAAGTCGTGCGATCGCCCGCAGCATCCTGGTATAGCGTCCGTCGGCGCGTCCCAGTGCGAGAGCGGCGAACAGACGCGGGACGCGATGGTAGGCAACGGCGAAGTCGTCCCGGCAAGCCTTGTGGCCGAGGGCGCAAGCAAGCCAACTCTTGCCGACGCCGCATGGCCCAGTGACAAGGAGATTATGCCTCGCTCGGATCCAGTCGCCGGCGGCGAGTTTTAGAAAGAGCGTGCGGTCGAGCCCGCGGATGGCACGGTAGTCGACATCCTCGACGCAAGCGGCATGACGTAGCTTGGCGGCGCGAGCTCTGCTCTCAAACCGCTTTTGCTGTCGCTGCGTTTTCTCCTGTTCCAGGAGCAGGGCCAGCCATTCGGCATGTTCGAGGCTGCGTGCTTCGGGCTGGGCATCAAGCTCCTTGAAGCCTTTGGCCATGCCGTGGAGACCGAGATTTTGCAGCAGGTCGAGCGTGGGATGGGTCAGCATGCTGGATTTTCCTTTCAATGGAAGTAGCCGGGGCCGCGCAGATTGGGATGGTCGACGACGACGTCATCGGTGGGGCGAGCGCTGCGGTCGAGCTTGTTGGCGATGATCGAGGCGATGCTCTTGTAGGTCAGCGCGCGGACCGCAACCGCGCGGGCCGCGATCAACTCGGCGCGTTCTGGATCGAGTTCCTTGAACAGCCGAAGCACACCCAGACAGGTCCGGAATCCCTGTTCGGGATGAGGCCGATTGGCGAGGATGGCGAGGACGAGCCCCTCAGTGTTTAGCCCGATCGATCGTCCCCAGCGCCGGAACCGCTCGGGAGTCCACTCGGCGTAACGCCGATGCGCGCTGGGCATGTGGTCGGGATCGGTGCCGTGCCGGCGGCCGCCGTAGCGGCGCTGGTGAGCCGCAACACGCGAACCCCGATGGAACAGCTCGATGGTCCGGGTGGTGGCGCGGACGTCGACCTGCTCCCGGATCAGGCCATGAGGAACAGAGTAGAAGAAGCCGTCGATCTCGACATGATAATCGAGCGAGACGCGGGCCACGCGCCATTCCGCAAACTGATAGTCGGCGTCCGGCAACGACGCCAGGACCGACATCTCGACCGTCTCGAACAATTGACGGCGACTGACACCGAGCCGGCGCATGATGTGCGCGTTGATCCGCTCCAGCGCAGCGGCAATGGCTGCGTTCGCCTCGGCCAGCGAGAAGAAGGTCTGGCGACGAAGCCGCCTGAGGATATAGGTCTGGGCAAACCGAACCCCGGCCTCCACTTTTGCCTTATCCCGCGGCTTTCTTGGCCGTGCCGGAAGGATGCCAACGCCGTAATGGGACGCCATCATCCCGTAGCTGCGATTGATTTCAGGGTCGTAGAACGAAGCCCGGTGCACGCTGGACTTCAGATTGTCAGGAACGACGAGGCGTGGCACCCCGCCAAAGAACCGGAACATCCGGACATGGGCCTCGATCCAGTCCGGAAGTGTCTGCGTCCAGGTCGCCTCGGCGTAGGTGTAATTCGAGGCGCCAAGCACGGCGACGAAGATCTCCGCATCGCGTACAATCCCGGTTTCGCGATCAACGATCATGATCTTCTTGCCGGAGTAATCGACAAAGACCTTGTCGCCGGCCGGATGGTCCTGCCGCATCGTCGGAGACAGCCGCCGGTCGAATTCCCGGAATAAATCGCAGAACCGGCTGTAGCCATAACCTTCCGGGTGGACCGCCCGGTACTCCTCCCACAGCACCATCAGATTGACGCCAGGCCGCTTCAGCTCACAGGCCAGCGAGGCCCAATCCGGCTCCCGGCGCCGGCGAAAGCCGCGCCTGACGCCGGCATGGGCAAACAGACGTTGTTCAAGAACGGCGTCGGTCAGATCGCCCGCCAAAGGCCACGCCAGCCCGGCAGTCAAGGCACGCTTGAGATTGTCCTGGATGGTGCTGCGCGCCACGCCGAGCGTGCGCCCAATCTCCCGGGCGCTCACCCCATCACGGGCAAGCCGCAGCATCTGTCGTATCTGTCGCATGGTCAGTTCTCTCTTGGCCGGCATCCGCTTCCCCACGTTGATCAACGCGGGACTTGATGCCTGAGGGACTGACCCAAACGAAAACGCCGACTTCCAAAAACCCGGCCGGCTTCAAATCGGAATGCCGGCCGGTTTCATTTCGGAATCGTGGCCGGCTTCAAATCGGAACGATGGCCGGCTTCAAGTCGGAATACCTGGCCGGAATAAATCGGAATCCGCAGTTTCAAGCCCCTATCAATGCGACCGACTAAACCGCTACGATGCCGTCACGTGAGCTTGGGAGCGGACATGAGACGGCGCGAGTTCATCACGATTCTTGGCGGTGCGACGGCCATATGGCCACTCTCGGCCGGAGCGCAGCAACCGGCGAAGATGTCGCGGATCGCTTTGGTTCTCTCAGCGGGCGAAGTCAGCACAATAAACGGAAGCGATAAAATGGCTTTCCGCCCGTTTTTTGAGGAGCTAAGTCGCCTTGGTTACGTCGAGGGCCAAAATCTCCGGGTGGAACGGTACTCTGGAGAAGGGAGAACCGAACGTTATCCCGAACTGGCCCGCCATGTCGTCGATACGCATCCTGACTTGATTTTGACGGTGGGCGGTCGTCTATCGTTAGACTTCAAAATGGCGACGGCTACAGTTCCGATTGTGACGATGGTCATCGATCCGATTGCAATGGGACTTACGGCGAGCCTCGCGCGACCGGGCGGCAACATCACAGGCGTTACTATCTCTGGCGGATTGGAGATCATCGGGAAACGCATGGGGCTGCTGGTCGAGGCAGTGCCGAAGCTATCCACCGTCGGTTTCCTTGCGTCGCGACCTTTCTGGGAGGATGCAAGAGGCGCGGCAGCGCGGGACGCGGCGAAAAGTGCAGGGATTGCGTTGTCACCTGCTGTGCTGGGCACTGCTTTTAACGCCGCAGAGTATGAGCGCACCTTCATGTCGTTTAAACAAGATCGAACGGATGCGCTCATGGTATCTGAAGAGCCCGAGCACACCACCTATCGCGCCCTGATTGTCGAATTGGCGGCGAAAAGCCGAACTCCCACGATTTATCCTCTCCGTGAATTCGTCGAGATTGGCGGACTGATGGCTTATTCGCCCGACATCGCGGACATCTTTCGCCGCTTTCCCATCATCATCGATAAAATTCTCAAGGGCGCTAGTCCGGGCGATATCCCATTTTACCAGCCGACCAAGTTCGAGCTGAGTATCAATCTCAAGACTGCGAAAGCACTCGGCCTCGAAATGCCGGCGATGCTGCTCGCCCGCGCCGACGAGGTGATCGAGTAGGGATGCGTTTTTTGCTGCGGTGCATGAGTCCGTTTGTGGCCCTTAGCGTCGAAGCGTACCCATCACTTCGGCGTCGGCTGTTCGGGGAGGACCGGACATGGATGCAGGTATGCCAAACCGACGCGAATTGCACTAAGCCGCTGTCGCGGTAGAGCACGACGGCTCGATATCCGCGAGTAGGGAAGTGGCTCCGCTGCCCGGCGACAGATCGGCCCGGGTGGGCTCTGCCAGCAATTAGCTGCGCATGGCGGCGCGGAAACCGACGAAGCTCAACGCGCCCGCCACGGTGACGGCAATCCAGCTCACCCAAAACGGCACATCGACGCCATTCAAGGTGACGGACCAGTCCATCACAATCCGGATCAACTGCAAAAGCGCGCTCAGGGCAAAGATGGCGGCGGCGAGCGTGCAAAAGGTTCTTATGGTCATTGCCCGTCTCCGACGGCACACGAGGACGTGGCTCGCCCCCGCAGCCAAAATGGGGAGGGGCCGGCGCGGCGGCCGCTCCCTTTAAGCAGGGAAGGACCTAAACAGAGCCATTCTCGATGTGTCGCACAATCGCCGTTTCGCGACGCCGCGAGTCGGGATCACTTCCGCCTTTGGCACAAATGCGAAGTGCAGCGATGTCCGCGGTTACTGTGAGCGGCACTTCGTCCCCACAATCCGCGGGCAGTGTTACTGCGCCAGAAATCTATATGCGACAATCAGAGCCACCATGCTCGCGAAAATCAGCAGTGCTGGAAGGGGTTCTCGGATCATTGGCTTCGTCGAATGCAGTCCAGCCGATAGACCGGGCTGATTAGGCCGTTTCTTGAGCCGCACGACTTTGCCCTCTGTCATTGGTGTGCGAGCCTTTGGTTCCGGGGGCGCGCCCACGCCTCCCATCTCGCTGTAATAAGCGCTGTAGACCTCGCGAACGGCTAGGGCCGTGGACTCGGCCTCGCTCATTGTCTCGAGCCGAGTTCGATAGTTAGTCAGAAAGCTTTGGGCGCTGGACGGCAGGTCATCGAAACCACCGAGCTTGGCCATCATGAGCCAGGTGGCAAAATCCGCTTCAGCCTTCGTGCGCGCTTTCTTGGCGATACTAGCTTTGGAGCTAGAGGACATGGTGGTCCGATTGGTTTGAACCCGGCCGCGAAGCTGTTCATTGACACCATCCGCGCGGCGGGAAAGGCAATTGGCAATCCAGTCACAGTAATGACGGCGCGGGAGAGTTCAAACGCGAATCTTACCAACTAGTCGACTCCTGGCCCAGGTTGAAGCGGACCGAGCAGGCTAGCTAGGGTAGGGCTCACCTCCGCTGATGCCCCAACGGCAGTAGCTCTGCGACGCACATACGAACAGTAAGCGCGGAAAACAGCGGCTGCAGGCCGATCCATTAACGCTTGCGGATATCCACTCCTTCGCACCCCGGCCGCATTCTTCCGCACGTGCAAAGGGATATGGCAATTGATCGGCCAAATCCTCAGCTCATCCACGGTCGTAAGCCACGGTCCGAGTGCCGCGGCGAAAGAGATTTGGCAGGTTGCTGCACTTCGCAGCTGCGGCTGCTTCGGACCCGGACTAGTCACGAACCAGAGCGATTGATAGGAAGCAGTTGACCGACAATCGAACCAGCGAAGCGTCCCGCTGAGGCGGTTCGGTCTGCCTGCCTACTCTGTCGTTTTGATGCGAGTACATTCAGAAAGACATGATCGCGGTGCGAGTCACCCGGGAGTTGAGATTGGCGGTGGTCGGATCGCCCTGCTATTTTTCATCACGAAGCATTCCCCGGAAACCCAGGGATCTAAATGACCATCGATGCATAAGCCTGCGTCTTCCCGGCGGTTCATACAGGTGGGAATTCGAGAAAGGACGGAAGGCGGTCACGGTCGGCGTGAATGGCCCACTCATCATCGATGACACCCACCTGGTGATTCAGGCGGCACTCGCTGGCGCCGGCCTAGGGATCGCATCGAAGAGCAGGTCGCGGAGCATGTTACGAAACGTCGCCTTGTTCGTGTGCTGGAAGATTGGACGCCGCCAATTCCCGGATTCTGCATGTATTACCACAGTCGTCAGCATCAGCCGGCTGCGCCGTCTGCACTAACCAACGTGCTGCGAGCCTCTTAACCAAAATTGGACGCGACGAACTGTCTAGTGGCACCGTCCGTCACCCTGGCGATGAACCAAGGGCTGGTTGAATTGGAAAGGACGGGAGGCCGCTGTCTTCCTGGCCACGCATTCGAGTGCCGCATCAACCCAGAAGACACCGAACGCTTCGCCCCCACCGGTGGTGGACTAATACCGAGTCGACACATGTTGCGAAAACCGGCGGGCGTTCTCGCCAATGGTGCCTTCGCCAACACGGCGAGCGTAGCCGTTAACCGAAGTCCCCGAGGTACCCACAAATTCCCGGCGCATCGTCGCGTTCACAGAATATAAATCACATTGTTGGCATCGCCATTTCCTGCTGACAGATATGCAAATTCATTCTGAGGAGGGAATTTCTCCATGTTGAAGCATTACATCAAGACCACCAAAGCGTTGAAGCGTTTGCGCACGGACCAGGACGGCGTGGTGTCGTTCGAGTACATCATTGTCGCGGCTTGCATCATCGGCGCAGTGACTGCTGCGTTCGGTACCGGAGCCGGCGGTGCCATCGCGAACGCGCTGACTGGCGGTATCACCGCTATCACGGCCGCTTTCACCGCGGCCGTGTAGTTCAGGCATCTCGCCCCGGAGGGGGGCATCGGAATCTGCCCCCCATTTCCTTTCGGCGTGCATTCATGAATTGAATTGCTCATACAGCATCACTTCTGAAAGTTCTGACTTCGAGCCAAACAGGGATTCCTCTCATGTCGAGGTATCGCGTCAAGTGCATGAGCGCGCTGAAGCGTCTGCGCACGGACCGGAACGGAGTGGTGTCGTTCGAATACGTGATGCTTGCGGCTTGCATGGTCGGCGCCGTGGGTGCTGCTTTCGGTACGGGCCCTAACGGAAATGTCGCGACCGTGCTGACGAGCGGAGTTAGTGCGATCAGCGCCGCGATCAGCACCGCCGTCGGAAGCTAATACAGCCGTCTGGGCTCATGAAGGCACCGGAGATTTTCGCTACGGTTTTTTGAGGCGCGCGTTTGATGAGTTGGATTTTCTCCATAACCTCGTTTATCGAAATCTTATTGTTGCTATACGTCGCAAGCTTCGATGTCGCGACAAGATTGATCCGAAACGACATCTGCCTGGCGCTGGCGCTGCTCGGGATCGCCGGCCAATTCGCCAACCCGATGCTAATCCTCGAATCCCTGATCGCCGCGACGATCCTGTTCCTGCTGCTGTTCATGATTTACCAGCGGGGAGGGATTGGTGGCGGTGATGTCAAGCTGCTGGTCGCGTTGGCGATCGGCCTTCCGCTGACGGGCGTAATTCAGTTGTTGACCATCACCGCGCTAGCCGGCGGCGTTCTCGCCCTGGTGCATGTGATGATGCGCCTCCTGCCATATCCGAGGCTCGCGCCCGCCGGATCATCGCTCGTACGCCGCGTCTACGCGATAGAGCGTTGGCGCCATTTGCGACATGCGCCGTTACCTTACGGGGTTGCCATTGCGTGCGGTGGTATCTGGACCGTTTTCAGCAAAGGACTTTGACATGTCATCCGCTTTGCGCCTCTCGATCATCATGGTGTTTGTACTCGCGACGGCAGCGCTCGGGCTGATCGCTTACAGCATGAACCTGCCGAAGGCACAGGTCCCGGTACAGATTGCGGAGAGCACTCCGGCGCCGGCGCCTGCCCCTGTCGGGTACTTCGTCGCGGCACATCCGCTACCGAGAGGGACGCTGGCCCGCGATGAAGATTTCACGACCCGCTCCGCCTCATCGTCGGATGGTGTTCCTGCAGGAGCGATCCTTGATACGCCAGACGCCAGGATCGGACTTCGTGGATCCCTGGTTCGCAATTTCCTCGACACTGGCAGTCCCGTCACATCAAGGGACATATTGCGCCCGCGCGAACGGGGTTTCCTCGCCAGCGTGTTGGCACCGGATAGCCGTGCGATCAGCATCAATGTTGACGCCGCCTCCGGTGTCTCGGGTCTGATCTGGCCGGGTGACTACGTTGATGTCGTGTTGACCGAGGAGTCGACGACAGCAAGCGAGAAGCAAAACCCGGATCACCAGCATGGCACGCTGACCGAAACCGTCGCCCACAATGTTCGAATTGTCGCGATCGACCAGGAGATCGTGCAGGGTGGCTCGGCCAGCAACGCCTCGGCAGGCAAGGTAGCGCGTACCGTATCGCTGCAGCTTGCGCCGGAGCAGGTCAAGAAAGTCGTCGTCGCAGCGCAGCTCGGGAAGCTCTCCCTCGCCGTACGGTCAGCGGTCGATCGACAAGATACAGGGGACACTGACGCGACGATCGTCATCTATGCACGCAACAGCGGCACAAAATACTCGGTTCGGAGAGATGATGCAGGGAGCACGCGAGTGGCGTCGACTGGCGATGTCTTGCCGGCGATCGCCTCATCAACGCCGGTCGCTTCGGCCGTATCGTCACGTCGGTAGGGGGAGGCAGCGTTGATCTCTAACATGGCAATGGTAAGTCCGTCCGAAGAGCAAGCGTCTGTTGTAGCGCGCGATCGCATCGTCTGCTTCGTAAATGACGAGCTCAGTGCAGCGGCCCTGCGCAAGGGCCTCGAAGGTAGCAACCTGTCGATCCGGCGCGGCACGATCCGTAATGCGATACGCATGTTGGAAACCGACACCGAGATATCCGCGCTGGTCACGGACATCAGTGGAATCGATGATCCCTTTACCGAACTGGAAAGGCTCGCCGGCGTCTGCCCACCCGATGTTCGGGTGGCGCTGATCGGCGAGAGCAGAGAGATCACCTTCTACCGCGAGTTGATGGAGATCGGCCTGACGGAGTATCTGCCGAGGCCGCTGACACGGGACATGGTGCTGGATCAGCTGCGTCCGAAGCTGCTTGGCGATGTGGCGCCTGGTCCCGATCGTGGCGGGCACGTGATCTCGATCTGTGGTGCGCAGGGTGGCGCCGGAGCAACGAGCATCGCCATCAACCTGGCGCTCCAAATCGCCGAGACCACGAAAGCGAAGGTCGCGCTGCTCGACCTTCATCTACAGGGCGGCGAGGCGGCAGTGATGCTGGGTGTTCAGCCTGGGCCGGGGCTGCGGATCGCTCTGGAAAACCCGATGCGGGCGGACACTTTGTTCCTCGAGCGCGCGGCAATTGATGTCGATGAGCGGGTTTGCCTGATTTCCGCCGATGAGGAGCTTGATGCGCAGCTCGACATCACTGAAGCGGGCGTGAGACACGTGCTCGGTCTGCTCCGGCAACGGTTCAACTACATCGTCGTCGATGTGCCTGTCCCGTTTCCGCCCTCGATCCATCCGGTGATCACTCTATCCCGCCACGTTCTGGTGCTGCTGGAGGCCGAAGTGACCGGACTTCGCAATGCCCATGCGCTCCGCGCCGCGGTCACCAATATCGCCGGCAAGGATCGGGTCTTTACGTTGCTTAATCGCGCCGGTCGCGCCGGAGGGCTTCCCAAGGCCACGATGGCCAAGGCTCTGGGCGCAGAACCGGACATGGTGATCCCCGATCTCGGGAAGGGGATGACCCAGGCGGTCAATCTCGGAATTCCTGCTCTGAAGCACGTATCTGGACTGCGGCGCCACCTCGCTCCGATCGTACGAGAGATCACGGGTGTCGGTGCCGAGCGGAAGGGACTGCTCAGGAGGCTGCTCAGGCTATGAAAAAGTTTGGTCGGCGCGAGGACGACACACCGGCTCGCTTGCCTGCATTGACGTCAGGCTTGCCTGCGTCGACGCCGAGCATGCCGGCATCTGCGCCAGTCCTGCCTGCATCTCCAAGGCGCGACGAACCTTCCGTTCAGCGGCCGGTGATGCCGGCTTCGCTGCGCGAACGGGTCATTGAGCAGATTGAACCGTCGGTGGCCGCAACTGTTTCGCGTGATGTTCTTCGGCGGCAGATCGAGGAAATCATCCACGGAATTGCCAACCACGAACGGCTCGAACTGTCAGGCCGTGAGCAGTGGCAGCTCGCTGACGAGATTGCGGACGACATGACCGGCTATGGTCCGCTCCGTCCGCTTCTGCTCGATCAATCAATTAACGACATCATGGTCAACGGACCGAGTAACGTCTATGTCGAGCGAAGCGGCAAGCTGGAACGGATTGCGGTGCGATTCCGCGACAATGATCACATCGCCTCGGTAGCACAGAAAATTGCCGCGCAGGTCGGGCGCCGGGTCGACGAATCCAGCCCGATGGTGGATTGCCGCTTGCCGGACGGCAGCCGGGTCAACATCATTTTCCCGCCGCTCGCGATCCATAGTCCCTGCATATCGATCCGGAAATTCCCGAGTCGCCGTCTTGACATGGCCGGCATGATCCAGAACGGCTCGGTAACGGCGGCCATGGGAGCACTGCTGGAGATTGCCGCCCGATCCCGGCTGAATGTTCTGGTCTCCGGCGGTACCGGTTCTGGCAAGACGACGTTGTTGAACGCCCTGAGCCAGTTCATCGATCACAGTGAGCGCATTGTCACCATCGAGGATGCAGCCGAGTTGCAGCTTCAACAGCCGCACGTGATCAGCCTGGAGACCCGGCCTCCGAGCCTCGAAGGCACGGGGCAGGTGACACAACGCGACCTGGTATGGAATGCGCTGCGGATGCGTCCCGACCGGATCGTCGTAGGCGAGGTGCGCGGCGCCGAAGCGTTCGACATGCTGCAAGCGATGAACACCGGTCATGATGGTTCGATCTCCACGGTGCATGCCAATAGCGCCCGTGATGCAATGACCCGTATCGAGAACATGGTGCAGATGGGACAGCCGAATCTGCCGCTGCGGGCGATCAGATCTCAGATCGTGGCTGCGCTGGATCTCATCGTGCAAGTCGAACGCATGCGGGACGGACAGCGTCGCGTTATCCAGATTTGCGAGGTGATCGGGCTGGAAGGCGAGGTGATCACCACCAATGACATCGCGGCGTTCGAATATGAAAACGAGGACGCTCACGGGCGGATATCGGGCAGCTATAGGTCCACCAACGCGGTCCCCAAATTCAAGAGCCGTCTGACTTATTATGGGCTTGATCGTGCGTGGGCCGAAGCCATGAGGCAGCTGTAATGCCGGAGCTCCTGACGACAATTGACCTGGGGCTCCTGATCTGCGCAGCCGTTGCGGCGTTGTGGCTCGACGCACGACAACGACGCATCGATCGTCAGCTGGCGATCGCTGTGCCAGTCTCGGAGGCTGCGAAACTGCCCTCCATTCGTCGGTTGGAGGCCGGGTCCCGCTGGCAGCTTCTCTTCCGCATGGTCAGTTACAAGCCTGGGATAGCTTACGCTTTGCACCCCGCTTATGTGATATTTGCCGGCGCAATCGCCGCAGTCGCAATCCTATATGCCAACAGCGTGCTGAAGTTTTCCGACGTCTACGCATATCCCGTGGCTGTTATTGTCGCGACCGTGGTGGTGCGAAGTCTGTTTGGATGGCAGCGACATCGTCTCGCCAGTCAACTGTTTCGACAGCTACCCGACGCGATCCAGCTGGTGACGAGTACTGTTCGGTCGGGCCTCCCCGTGACCGAGGCATTTCGCACCATTGCACGCGAGATGCCGCAACCTACCGCCGGGCAGTTTGCGATCGTATGCAGCGAAGTGAGCTTGGGGAGACCTCCGGAGGAGGCTGTCGAGGCTGTCTATCGGCGAACCCAGGTGGCGGAGTATGGGATCTTCGCGGTCACGCTTGCAGTCCAGCTGAAGGCGGGTGGCAGTTTGAGTGAAACCCTGCAAACGCTGGGCGATACTGTGAGGCAGCGTGTTGCGCTTGCCGCTCGCGCGAAGGCTCTGGCCGGTGAGGTGATCTTTTCCTCACGAGCGCTTTCGTTGTCGCCCATCATTGTCGGCGGGCTGCTTTACGCGATCAATCCGGTAACGGTCGATCTGCTGATCTATGATCCGACGGGAAACAGGCTCCTGGCCTATGCGGCAGCCTCGGTGATTATAGGGTCCCTTGTAATCCGTTGGATGGTCAGAAGGGAAACAGAACTATGACCCTTGGTCTCGGTTTGGTGGCCCTCGCTATCATATTTGCGGCTGCGACCGCCGTGTTGATGATCCACGAGCTCCACATTCGTGCGTTGAACATGCGGGTGTCAAACGCCGTTTTGGGCATTCCCGGTCCGTCGGCGCCCTTCCGGGACTTGACCGGTTGGCTTTCGTCACTCGGCACGCGGTACCGGCGCTTCTACTCAGCGGAGAATCTCGACCAGCTTCGTATGGTCGTTCAATCGTCAGGTTTGAATCCTCATCGGACCTTGTCGATCTGGATCGGTGTCAAAACCGTCAGCATGTTCTTGTTCCCGGTCATGGCCTTGTTCGTTGGGCAACTTCTCGGGAAGCCTCTGGCCGATCTGCTGATCTTCTGCCTCATGGGCGTGGTGATCGGAATTATGGGGCCGCGGTTGATCCTGCTGGTGCTGAAGCGACGTTTCAATGCCGGCATTCGGCTTGGCACGCCGGATATGATCGACTTGCTGGTCGTCTGCAGCGAAGCGGGAATGGGTCTGGAGAGTGCGCTGGAGCGCGTCGCGGACGAGATGACCCAGACCAATCCTGCCATGGCCCGGGTCTTGTACGGCCTTCTCGATGATCTCAGGATATTGCCAAATCGCAGCGAGGCATTCGAGAAACTGGCATCGACGTCAGAAGGACTTCGCCGGTTCGGCACCATGGTGAGCCAAAGCCTGCAATACGGAACGCCGCTGAGTCAGGCCCTGCGCAGCATCGCCATCGACCTCCGGCGAGAACGCATTACCAATCTGGAGGAGCGAGCTCACAAGCTGGGTGCCAAGCTGACCATTCCGATGGTGCTGTTCTTGCTGCCGGCCATGTTCGTCATTTTGGGTGGCAGTCCGTTCCTGCATCTTGTTCGCACATTCTCCAGCATCGGGGTGAAGTGAGCCATGAACACGCTGACGCTGTCGAAGAACCGGTCACCCTCGAAGAGCCGGCCTTATGAGCGGACGATGCAACTGCTCGGCAGCATGTGGTTCATCTTGCTGGCAATCTGCGTCGCCATCAGAATTGGCTCGTTTACCGATCCCTGGCCATCGCTTCTGTCGAGCTTTTGCCTTGCCATCTTCTACATGCTGCTGGCGCTGCTGATCCTGACGAGATCACCGGCAAAGGCGCATGCGGACGGGCTCATGCCGAGAATAGCTGCATTCGTCGGCTCCTATCTGCCGTGGACGATCTCCTTCTTCGGCAAGACCGACGAAGCGTTGCCGAACCTGCTATCGACCGCCTGCGTGCTGATCGGCCTGGTCATGATGCTTGTCACCATCCGGCACCTGGGACGGTCGTTCAGCCTGGTGCCGCAGGCGCGTTCGGTGGTGCAAACCGGTCCCTATCGATGGATCAAGCATCCGCTCTATTTTGCGGAAGAATTCGTGATCCTGGGCGTCGTGCTGCAATATCTGACACCGGTCACGGTGATCGTGCTGGTGCTGCATATCGGCGTTCAGGTGTGCCGAATTCTCTACGAAGAGGACCTGCTTCGGCGCACTTGCCCGGAGTATTCGAGTTACGAAGCATCGCGTTGGAGATTGGTCCCTTACGTTTGGTGAGCGCTATGCGTGGCAGAATTGTCATGGACATCGGTCGGATCGCTCGTGCCCTGAGGCTGCATCCGGACGTGCCAAGGGCCCGTCGAAGCGGGCGTGTGGGTCATCTAAAGTCTTTCATCGCCGATCAGCGCGGCGCCGCCGCGCTTGAGATGATGTTCGTTTACATCATCCTGGTGTCGAGCCTGCTTATGCCGCTTGCCGACGTCGCTGCCGCCGGTTTTCGGTTCGTATCCGGGTGGGAGGCACTGCGCGCCTTCGGGCAAAAGATCCAGTACAACCCGCCGCAGGACATTACTTCCTGGGCAAGCTGGAAGTCGGCGCTCCCCACGTCGGTGTCGGGTTATCCCATCAACAATCTCCAGGTCGTTTGCAGCGATAGCATGGCTGCGTGTTCGGCGACCAACTCCGATTCACCCAAGCACTACACCTACAGCACGACTGTCACCGTGGCGCCCATCGTGCTGAGATCGGTGATCTGTCGTAGCGGCAACGCCAATCCTTGTTCGTTCACACTGGTTTACGCAGAGCGGTTTCAATAGGAGTGGTCCATGCGTGGCTTGCTTCACTCTCGTCGCGGTGCCGCTGCCTTTGCAACCGTTCTCGCCCTGACGCCGTTGATAGGAGTGGTTGCGCTCGGCGGCGAGGCCGGATCGTGGTACGTGACGAGACAGCACGCGCAGAATGCCGCCGATTCGGCAGCCGTTTCGGGTGCCATGCAGCAATTGTGCTTATCGAACGCACCGTGCGCGGTTACACAAACCGTGGACTATCGCGCCAAGCAGGCCGCGGCCCAGAACGCGTTCTGCAACACGGGCAGCACTTCCTATCCCGGCTCCAAGTGTGGCGGCAGCCTTCCTTCGGGAATCTCGCAGTCGGTCCAGATCGCTTCGCTGACTTCATGGAAGGGGACGGCCGGAACTTATGTTCAGGCCACTGTCAGCCAGCAACAGCCGGCATACCTGGCGAGGGTGCTTGGATTGACCACTGTCACCATACCCGCGACGGCCGTGGCCACAATCAAGAGTGTGCTGTACCCTCCTTGCGTCCTGGCATTGACAGGCCCCATCGGTTTCCAAGGTAGCCCGAACATCAATGCGCCCAATTGCGGAATGGCCTCGAACAGTACGGCCAAGAATGCAATCGACTTCACCGGCGGCGGGATGACCATGAATCTCGGGTCGCTGTCGACTGTCGGCGGCTGTACGGGTGCCGCATCGTTCTGTAACACGGCGTTGACGTATTTGCCGTCCCCGACAGCCAATCCCTTCTCTGCTCTCGATGGTGCGCTCACCACGTTGTGCGGAGCGAACCCCACGCTTCCTGCCAAGTGCGGTCTTCCAACTTGCGCGTCATTAAACATTCCAAGCGCCCCGAAACTCGTCGCTTACACGGCCACTTCCAAATGCACGAATGACAATGTCTCGACGACAGGAAATAGCAATTTGAACTTGGCCTCAGGCGTGTCGGTGTACTTCATTTCAAACACTTTGACCCTCAAAGGCGGCTCCTCGATCACCTGCAACAGTCCATGCACGGGAGTGACCTTCATTCTGCTGCCAGGGGCGACAATCGACACGAAGGGCGGCGGCATACTCACCCTCAAGGGGCCGGCAACAGCCCCGAGTGCCGCGTCGCTTCCCACGGCCCTTCAGTCCGGCGCTGCATTATTCCAGTACATGTCCATGTACGATGCTTCAGCGGCGGATGTGAGCTTTGGCGGAAACAGCAACATCAACCTCACAGGAAACATCTATGCGCCGAACGCATCGGTGACGTTTCAAGGCAATCCGACGATCGCGGTAGGCGGCACCGGCGGCGGTTGTGGCCAGCTGATCGCCAAGTCAATCGCATTCAACGGCAATGCCACCTTTGACACCACCGGGTGCCCATCGCAGACGAAGCTGCCTAAAAGCCAGTATGTCCAGTTGGTGCAGTGATGAGAAAGCTCGATCAGCGCGGCATCGGGGCGATGGAATTTTGCCTGGTCGGCTTGCCGCTTTTCATACTGATGTTCACAATCTTCGATCTGGGGCGTTACGCAATCACCATGCAGTCGTTGCGGACGCTTGCGAACGCCGGTGCTCGGACGTGGATGATCAACGACTGCTTCGTCAATAGCGCGATGAGCAAGACTGCGCCAACCTGTAGCGGTGACCCCCTACCATCGGTGGCGGCCAAGAAAGCCGTGGCCCCAATGCTGTTTGCCGGCGGTCTCACGCCGACATTGAACACGGCTGCGGGAGCCGCTGCGCTTACTGTTACAGCATCTGATCCGAGCTTCAGGATGCTGATGCCGATATGGGGCACAGCATTGAACGCGCCGAGCGCGTCCACCACCATTCCCTTCTAGGAATATTGTCCTTGGCATGCCCGCCTGGTCTGAACGGGTACTCCGAAACTCGGTAGCAATTCGCCGAGTGGCGGGGCCGCCGAAACGAGTCGGGGCGCTCATGCTGCAAAATATGTCCAGTCAGGTCGAACGAGTGGTGCTCGCTCGCAACATCGAGAAACTTTCGCTGACGCTGCGGCAAAGTAGCGAGAGGCTCGCCTTGCAAGGACGCGGCACGAAGGAAATGATCTTGATCCTCATTCGGGGCCGGCTGCGCGCCGGAAAATGCGAAGTAACGGATTTGTAGTGGGACCGACGTAAGCTTTGCGACGTGGTGCGCGAAGGAGAGTTGGTAGGAAGTTGAGCACGTAGATTTACGGGACAGCTGGTGATCGCGGCGAGGGGGAATCGAAATGGGTGGCCGTCGCATTTCGAGAAGGGCAGGAGCGAGACTTCTCGCTTTGATCGTGTTGGCACTGGGCCCCGCGCTTGTGCTGCCTGGTTCCGTCGATCGCACGGCGGCTGCAGAGCGGCGGTCCTCCGGCGGCGGTGTCTTCGTCAGCGAAATGAATGACGTCCAGCGGGTCAAGGTGGTCGTCAACAAGTCACGTACCTTCAAGGTCGATGCGCCCTTTTCGACGATTGTCGCCGGCTCGCCTGACATCGTCGACGTGAAGTCGCTGAGCGATCGCCTGATCTACGTCCAGGGCAAGCAGACTGGCACCACCAACGTCATCCTGTTCGACAGCTCGATGAAGCAGATTGGGATTCTCGACGTCGAGGTCGTGATCGACACAGGCAATTTGCAGCAGAACATTCGGACCAGCACCGGCGGGCAGGGCATTCGCGTCTCGGCCTCCGAGGGGCAGGTGGTGCTCAGCGGAATAGCCGCTGACGCGGTTGTGGCCGAGCGAGCCATGGCGATCGCCACTAGCACCGTTGCGAAAGGGGGCGTCGTCGTCAACGCGATGAGCGTCGCGGCACCGCAACAGGTGATGCTCGAGGTGCGCTTTCTCGAGGTCAACCGGGACGCCGGGCGTGACATTGGCGTCAATCTCTATGCGGCGAACGCCAACGGGACGAACGTAGGGAATACCGGGTTGGGCCGTGTCACCGCCGCCGGTCGAAGCCCGATTGGTGGTATCAACACCGCCAACGGTCCGCTCGGTGCCGGCGGGGACGCTGTCGGTTCTCCTCCGACGGGTAGCCTTCCGCTACTCGGAACTGTCGGGACGCTCGTCGGCACCGCAGGTGGTCTGGCACCTATCCCGTTCGGAAGCTTGTTGACCAGCATCGTTCGGACGTCCAACGGCGGCTCGGTCGACCTGTTGATCTCTGCATTGGAAACCAAGGGATTGGCTCGCCGCTTGGCGGAGCCGAACTTGACCACGCTTTCCGGCGATGCCGCTCGCTTCCTGGCCGGCGGTGAATTTCCCGTGCCCGTCGCGTCCACGGCCGGTACCGCCGGTCTCGTACCGACGGTGACTATCGAATTCAAGAAGTTCGGCGTTGAGCTGGCTTTCGTGCCCACCGTTCTCTCGCGCGGCGTGATCAACCTTCGGGTCGAGCCGTCGGTCAGCGAGCTTGATTTCTCCAATGCGGTGCAGATTGCGGGGACGATCATTCCGGCGTTGACCCGCCGCGACGCGCGGACCACGGTCGAGTTGCGCGACGGCCAGAGCTTTGCCATCGCCGGCCTACTCCAGACCCGCAACCGGCAGGATGTTTCGCAATTGCCCTGGATCGGCTCGGTGCCGGTGATCGGAAGCTTGTTCAGCAGCAAGTCGTACCAGCAGCAGGAAACGGATCTAGTCATCATCGTGACGCCGCGCTTGGTCGCGCCGGCGGTACCCGGCCAGCAACTGGCGTCGCCGCTCGACTCGCGCCTGCCCGCCAACGATGTCGACTTCTTCCTCAACGGACAGATGGAAGTCCGTAAGCGTTATGACGACTACGTCAATTCCGGCGGCGAGGTGAAGGGCCCGTACGGCCACATCATCGCTCCTGAGCTCAGGACGCCCGTTCCGGCCCCGGCCGCCGCCGCCAACCAGCCGGTCGTAAAGACCCTCAACTAGGAGCGAGAGATGACCATAAGGTATCTGGTTCTGTTCGCGCCGATCCTGCTCGGGGGGTGTTACGGCGTCGCCGGTCATGACGAGGTGGACCGCTACTTCCAGCGTTCCGATACCATCACGATGAGCGCCGGCGATGCCAAGCAGGTCAACGCCGTTACCCATACGATCCACCCATGGCCGCGATACGTCGGTGATCGCAGGATCGCGTACGACGCGCGGCGCGTTGGCGCCGCCGTGACACGTTATGGCAGCACGAAACAGCCGGTGGATCAGCTTCCCGATGTTGGCGATGCGACGAGACAGATGGGCGTGCGGCCTACCGCAACCCAGAACATCGACATAGAAGGATTGCCGCCTGGAACGAACGGTGGAGTATCGGTGCCGGTCGGCGGTCCCGTGGTCGGAGGCGGCAGGTAACGACTGTTGGGAAGTGGTCTTGGCGATTTTGCGTGCGGACGGCGTAGTGATTTCCACTGGGCTGCCGCGGGGGGACGAGAGTTTATGCGGCGCGTGATTCTAATGCTGACCTGTTGCTGGATGGGGATAGGTCTTGCGGCATGTGACTACACGACGCGGGAGGCTGCCATTGTCGCCCCCGTGGATCCGCCGGGAGGTGACCCCGTGCAGGAGCCCACCGACGTCAAGTATTATCCGTCGGACGAGCCCGTGCGGCTGGGGCTGGAGCACTTCAACCGCGGCAGTTACGGGCTATCCCAGCGCTATTTCAAGGACGCCGTCGAGAAATCACCGAAGGACGTGACGGCCTGGATTGGACTCGCGGCAAGCTATGATCGGTTGCGTCGCTTTGATCTTGCCGATCAGGCCTATGCGCAGGCGATCCGGCTCGGAGGCGAAACCGTTCAGATCCTGAATGACCAGGGATATTCGTACATGCTGCGCGGCAATCTGAGTGCGGCGCGGCGAAAATTCGAGAGGGCCTATTCGCTCGATCCGGGCAATCCGGTCATCGCCAATAACCTTGAGCTTCTCAATGGCAGCCGACGGTTCATTGAAAGGCCGCCGAACAATCAGCCTTGAAACGCGGTCGATTGATTATATCGACGACTTAGACTGGACGCGCATGCCGGTCGAAGACAGTCGGCCTCGCTCAGACCTGACTTCCAACTGGTCGCGAATTCCCGACGATTAATATGGCGGCAGCACCGCGTCGACCTTTTGATTGTCTCTCCTGACAATGATGATCGCCCCGTTTCGGATGGCGAATCGCGCGCCGGCCAATTTTGGCATCTTTTCCGCTAGCGATGATGGCAGAGGGATTGTTCCTCCCGTGACGGGATCGCCGACGTTCACGGCTGGTGTCGCCGGGCCCGCAAACGGCGCCGGCTTGATATACTCACGGATCAACTGAGTTTCCTCGCGCGAGAACGTGAGCGGTGTCTGTCGCGACAGAGTTTCCGCCAAGGCCTTGTTCTTCCCGGCGGCGGCCTTGATCTCCGCCAGCCTGGCCTTCTCCGCCTGATCATAACTCGCCAGTCGTTCCCTCAATGGAAGCAATTCACGTTGGAGCGAGGCGATTTCGGCTTTGAGGGATTTGATCTGAGCGAGTGCGAGCAGCCCGCCGGCGCAGATCGCGACGACGAGTAAGGTCAGGAGCGCAAAGGTTCCGCCGCTAATCCCCGCGTTTCTGCGCGGGACCGCTGCATTCGGTACATCGTGCACCAGATGACCGCGCCAGATGCGGCTCAATCGATCGAGCCTTGCGGCGAGTGCCTTGAGCAGCTTCTGTCGGCGTGAAACCTCTCGCGCGGGCGGTTGGAGCCCGAAGCCCGAACTTCGCGTCAGGAAAGCAGGGGCATCGACAGCGCGATCGGTCGCGATAGGCTGTCCATTCGCGAAGACAGTCTGGTCGGGATCTGCTCGGTGCGGGACCTGCGACCTGCCAGTTTGGTCGTCGGCCGCGCCTCTTCCATCAGCAGCGTTCAACATCTCGCCTCCGTGGAATTGAGGCTATCATGCCTGCTCAATATTTGCGATCGGCTGGAGCGGTGCAGAAGCTTCAGAGAGACTAATGCCGATCAAGGCGATCAGGCTAAAATCGAATCCGAACGCCATCAAGGCCCGCGTGGGTCGCGATGCAGCAGTCGACAACCGGGCGGGTCGGATAGTCTTGCGCGTTTGCATGCCCCCGTGGGTCGGTCAAAATCCCCCGGGTATGGTCACTTGAAACTCCCCCACCTGATGATCGCCGTCAGCGCCGCTGAACAGCAGTAGCCGGTCAGGCAGGACGTTTAT
>NZ_JASAUS010000093.1:0-37168 GCF_029953005.1 Bradyrhizobium sp. Mp27
GGCGGCTCTTCTTCGTCATCTTCGCTCCTGATTCGCAGCAAGAATCCTCGCCGCTGTCAGGCAGAAAATCCACTCAAGCTACTGTCCGAATTTGCGGGGCCAGCTCTTTCTGCCGACCATGCTGGTTGCGTTCGGCGCGACACCCGCTCAGGCCTTGCTCGCGGGAGCGTTGGTAGGACCTGCGCAAGTCGGCGCGCGTCTGCTGGAAGCAGGATGGCTCGCCCGGTTTCATCCGCTGCTCTCGGCGAGGCTGGCCATGCTGATGAATCCGATCGGCGTCGTTGCGCTGGTGATGGGCGGACCCTTGTTGGCGTCGACCTTCACGGTGCTGTACGGAGCGGGCAACGGCATCATCACCATTGCCCGTGGGACACTCCCATTGGCGCTGTTTGGGCCGGCCGGGTTCGGCAGGCGGGTCGGCATGATCTCGCTGCCTTCTAGACTGACGGGTGCCGCCGCGCCGCTCGCATTGGGGCTGATGGTGGAGCACATCGGCAGCAGTGCGCTGTGGATCAGCGCGCTCGTCTCGGTCTCGGCCTTCTTCGCGCTCTTGCTGCTTCGCGCGGAGCGGGCAAACTCAACGCCTCTCCAGGTAGGAGAACAAAATTCGTAGGCTCGGCGGTCGGTCTCTGATTGCGGTGATGTGCATAGGGCAGGTCGGCAACCTGCTGCCGCATGTGACCTTGTCCGCAAATCTGGCGCAGCATTTGATGCCGGAGTGGGGCCTCTCCGCCGCCGAAGGCGGGTTGATGGCAAGCGGTTATGCATTCGGCTACATGCTCGCGGTGCCCGTGCTGACGACATTGACCGACCGGGTCGACGCGCGGATTGTCCTGCTCTGGGGCTCGATCGTCAGCGGGCTGGCGACCGCTGCGTTCGGAATCTTCGCGCAAGGGTTCTGGTCGGCGACCGCGATCTGGTCCCTTGCAGGGCTTGGATTTGCCGGCGCCTACATGCCGGGCCTGAAGGCGCTGACGGACCGGCTTCCCACCGGCGACACCTCGCGCGCCGTTACTCTCTACACGTCGAGCTTCTCCGTCGGCGTCGGCCTCTCGTTCCTGGTCGCGCAACTGATCGCCGACCGCTGGGGGTGGCGCACCGCCTTCCTCGTCACCGGCCTCGGTCCCGTCGCCATGGTCATCGCGTGCCTTCTGATGCGGGAGCAGCGGCCCGCGCCGAAGGCGGGGCGTCTGCTCAACTTCGCGCCCGTCTTCGCCAACCGCGAGGCGCTCGGTTACATCCTCGGCTACGGCGCGCATTGCTTCGAGCTTTACGGCATCCGCACCTGGCTGGTCGGGTTCTGGACCTTCGTCGTTGCGCACCAGGGCACGCCGTCTTGGTTGAGTCCCGTCGTGCTGAGCTTCTGCTTTGCGGTGATCTCGATGCCCGCAAGCATCCTCGGCAACGAGGCCGCGCTGAAATTCGGCCGCCATCGGGCGATCACGATCGTCATGATCGCATCGGCCTGCGTCGCGCTGGTCATCGGGCTCAACACGACGGCGCCGGCATGGGTGCTCGCACTGCTGCTGCTCGCCTATGGCCTGACCGTGCCCGCCGATTCAGGTGCGTTGACTGCCGGCATGTCTGCCGCGGCGACTTCCGAACATCGCGGCGCGACCCTGGCCTTGCATTCGACGGTCGGCTTCGGTCTGTCGGCGGTCGGAGCCTGGGGAACCGGCGCCGCGCTCGACGCCGCCGGCGGCCCACAGAGCGCGACCGGCTGGCTGCTGGCGTTCGTCGTTCTTGCGGTCGGCATTGCGCTCGGTCCGTTCGCGCTGCTCTGGGCGCGGATGGATCGAACGCATCACGGCTGAGCCAGCTCTACTCGTGCCGCCATATCTCCACGGCTGAGATGACCAGGATCGCAGCCAATCCCGGCAAAAGAATCGAATTCGGGACAACGCCGAGCAGCAAGCCGCCGATGAATGTACCGACGATCGATCCGATCGCCATTGCAAGCATGAACTGCCAGTTGGCGCGGAGCACTGAAAAATTCTGATCGCGGCTATAGCGCGCGAAGCCCACGAGCATCGTCGGAAGGCTTACCGCGAGTGAGAGGCTGCCTGCCAGCTTGACGTCCGCGCCGAACAGCAGGATCAGGGTGGGGATCAGGAACTCTCCACCGGCAACGCCGAGCAACGACGCCACGATGCCAATCACGAAGCCTGCCGCTACGCCCGCGATAAGCAGGTACATGCCAGTCAGCGCCGGGGCGGGTGCTGCCGCAGTGCTGTGTGCGAACAGAAGCACACCTGCGATCAGCAGCAACAAGACGGCTATGACCTTGTAGAGCGTTTCGGACTTGAGGCGCGTCGCCCAGGATGCTCCGGCATAGGCGCCAACAAGGCTGCCAGCCAGCAGGTTCAGGATGACCGGCCAATGCGCATATATTTCGGCAAAGGGAACGGCGCGGGCACGAAATGGCAGTGCGCTGGCCACAACGATCAGGCTCGTCGCCTTGTTGAGGACCACGGCTTCAAGACCGCGAAACCTGAACAAGCTGATGAGCAGCGGCAGACGAAACTCGGCGCCCCCGAGGCCGATGAGGCCGCCCAAGGTACCGATGATTGCGCCCGAGCCGAACGCGGCGGAATTGTTTCGCATGGTCACGACGGAAAAAATGCGCTGGTGCGCGAAACTGGACTTGCCCGTAATCCGTCGTGGCGGGGAGCTTCACACCTGCTTACGGCAGGGCGTGGGGCTGAGGAGCAGGCTAGTCTAGAATCGCGGGCGTTGCAAACATGCGTAGCGCGCGGTGTTTCAGCCGGTGTTGTTCGTGGCGTTCGTTGTCATTTCGACCGCTCAAGCCGTAGCCGGCACCACCACCAGGGAGACGCTGGTGCTCTATGCGCTCGGCGTTCCCTTCATGGTCGCCGGCCTTTGGTCCGGTTTCAAATTGTTCGGCAAGATCAACGATGAGACCTTTCGCAGGACCGTGCTGGCGCTTCTGCTGCTCGCGGGATTGTCGCTGATCGCATCGGTGCTGTCGTTCGGATTGCGTTGATATCAGCCGAATCCCCGGCGGCTTACCACCTTGGACTATTCTCCGCGGACGAGAAAATCGCCGGAAAGAGGCCTATCGCCGCCTCGCTGCCTTTGGTGTCCCGGTGACGGATTTAAGCAGACGCAGGTCGCTCGACGCCTCCGCGAGCAGCCAGTCACGAAATGTCGCAATCTTCGGAAGTGACGCGGTCGCCTTGGGGCAGACGATCCAATAGCTCTTCGACAATGGCACCGACTCCGGGAAGGGCAGCGCCAGCCGTCCATTGATCAGGTCCCAGGCCCCTAATGTCGTGCGGGCCAGGGCGATGCCCTGGCCATTGATTGCGGCATCGATGACCATGCTGGCGCGATTGAGTACCGGACCATGCGTGACATCGGCGTCGTCAATGCCGACGCCACGTAGCCAATTTGCCCAGTCGGATCTGCTGTCGAGGTGGATCAGGGGAAATCTCAGGATATCCGCGACCCCGCCGATGCGGCGGCGTCCCGACAGCAGCTTGGGACTGCACACGGCGAAGAGCCGTTCCGTGCAGAGCCTTGTGGCATCGAGGCCCGGCCAGTTTCCATCGCCATGGCGGACCGCAAGATCGACCTCCTCACGCGCAAAATCGACGTGATGCATCGTTGCCGAGACGCGGAGATCGATTCCCGAATGCGCTTCCGCGAAATGGCCGAGGCGATGCACCAGCCATTTGGCGGCAAAATCCGGGGAGGTGCTGACCGTGAGCACGCCTGCGTTCTGTCGCTGCAACAGCCGCTCCGTACCCGCGGCAATTCGGTCCAGCGCATCGCGTATCACCGCGAGATAGTCGCGGCCCGCTTCCGTGATGATCAGGCGCTGGCGCTCGCGGCTGAACAGCTTGATGGCGAGCTCCGTTTCCAACGCCTTGACCTGATGGCTCACCGCACCTTGCGTGACGCACAGCTCTTCGGCGGCCCGCGTGAAGCTCTCGTGGCGGGCTGCGGCTTCGAAGGCCTTTAGTGCGTTCAGCGGTGGCAAACGCGGGCGCATGACGAACCTTCCTGAGGGACTTCATGAGAAAAATTGGGGCTGGCCCGAGAAACGATGCTTTGCGGACTTTGCCCCGCCGGCCCTATGCAGGCGGCCACGACACGAAATCATGGGAGTTGGAGGCAATAAATGTCAATACCTATTGCCGTTCGCGGTTTTCCGGCGCGAGTTCGACGCAGCGCGACGGCTGCGGATCATAAACAAAATTCATGGCAGGCGTTGATCGGCAGATGGCTTGCCCGTATCGAGCGGATAAATCAGCGCGACGATCTTCGCGCGATTGCCGACAATCCCCATCTCCTTGCCGATCTCGGGCTCACCCGGGAAGAGGCCTTGGAGCAAGCGAACAAGCCGTTCTGGCGCTGATCGAGCCCGATCGACAGCAAGCGAACCGGGAGGAGAAAAGATGTCCGAGACCATCGTTTACGGCTTTCCCCGCAGCACGTTCGTCAACATCGTGCGGCTCGTCCTCACCCACAAGGACGTGGCCTACCGCTTCGAGGACCTCGAGCCCGTGATGGGCAGGAGCGAGCATCTCGCGCTCCATCCGTTCAACCGCGTTCCGATCTTCCGGCACGGCGACTTCACCGTCTACGAGACGCGCGCCATCGTCGGCTACATCGACGAGGTGTTCGCGGGAGCACGGCTGACGCCGCAGAACCCGCACGCTCGGGCTCGCATGAATCAATGGATCGGTGTCGTCGATTCCTACGTCTATCCCTACATGATCCACCATGTGACCCACGAGCGGCTGGTGTTTCCCGAGCTCGGGATTGCATCCGACGAGAAGGTGGTGGCGCACGCACTGCCCAAGGTCGAGAACGCACTCGTGGCCATCGAGCGCGAGCTCGCCGATGGTCGGGACTATCTCCTCGGTCCAGAACTCTCGATCGCGGATTTCTACCTTTTGCCGAGCACCTTTGCGTTCAGCCTGACGGAGGAAGGCAAGGCCATGTACCCGAAATATCCGGCCTTCTGTCGATGGCGGGAGCGCATGGAGAGCCTGCCGACGACGCAGAAGCTGCGCGCGATCCTGCCGCCGCGCGCGCCTATTGCGCATGCCCGCGAGTGGGCGAAGTCGCACCGCCCGAGATATTGATCCAGGCTTGGACTGACACTGAGGGCAGGGACTTTCCGCCAGGTACCCGACGCAGTGGATTGCGTTTTCGAGCGGCGGGGGACGATGGTGATCCTTAGATCACGGCAACCTGTGCTACGACATGAAAAAACGCGGCGGATTGCTCCGCCGCGGGTGTTACGAACTTTCGATGTTGCCATCATGCCAGTGTTTTGCCCGACGTGTCAAAGGCGGCCAAAATGGTCTCGCCGCCGAGGTCGCGCTGCTGCTGATCGGTCGTTCAAATTGGCTAACAGTTTCAATGCCCCCGCTACTGTGCATGGGGTTGTTTTTTCAGTTTTTGTTTAGCGCTCGTCGAAGCGGCCGCGCATCACCGCCGTCCGCGCGGCGCCTCGGCCTTGGCCGGCTGCTCGGTCTGCGGTCCGCAACTGGCCGCTGCAAGCGAGCTTTGCGCCTGCTGCATCAGGCCGGGCTCGGCGGCGAGTGCCTTCATCACGATCAGGCCGGTCGTGCTCGGGGAATCGATGATCAGGCGGTCGGCCGCAGTGATCTCTTCGTCCTCGGGCAGCTCGTTGTGCTGCGGCTCGGTCATCAGGTCGAGCTCGATCACCTTCTTGCCGGCGGAGCGGTCGTTGATGGCGTAATAGGCGATCTCGTTGCGGGTGTAGAACGACACCGAGGTGTAGGCCTGGCTCACCGGCACCGTAAGCTTGAGCGGCCCGCCCGTGAGGTCGTAGCGGCAGATCGCGATCGCGAAGGCCGGGTCCATGAACGGCATCGGCGAATTGTTGGGATCGGCGAGAGGAAGCTGCGTCACGGCGTTGAGCTTGGTCATCGGCGTCAGCCGCGAATAGGCGTCCTGTGTCGCGATCCGCGGCAGCGCCAGCACGCTGACGAGATGGACCACGAGGCCCAGCACCACGCCTGCGACGATGGTGAACATCAGGCGGATCATGAGCAGCCCACCGTCTTGATCGTGGGCATCGGCGCATCGCGCTGGGTGCGCGTCGCGACGCCGACAGGGGTGTCGTAGAGGCGCAGCATCAGCGCGTAGCGCTCGATGCCGCCGGTCGGCAGCCAGTTGCCGGCGCGCGAGCGCGAGGCGATGCGGATCTCGAACGTCCCGTCGGACTGCCGCACGATCTCCTGGCTGGTGAAGCCGTAGCGCTGCAGCGAATTGGCGACGAGATGGCCCTTGCGGTCGTACAGCGTCAGCGTCCAGAACCGCGCCGGCGGCGTCACGCCGGAGACGACGACGTCGCAGCGGCCGTCGAGCGCCTTCTTCTTCTCGTCGGCGGTCGCGGTGAAGGCGACGCCGTCACCGGTGCCGATCGGCAACTCGCCGTTGCGCACGATGGTGGCGCGCGAATAGGGATCGACGTCGGCGGTGCCGGTGCGGGGGCGGGCGGTCCAGGGGCCGATGGTCAGCGCGCCGATCTCGGTGCCGCGCGTCGTCGTCATCCAGGTCGCGCCGACGCCGACCACGCTCGCGAGCAGAAGGGCCGTCAATGTGATCAGGATCAGCCGCACGGGTTTCGATCAGTTCTTGCGCGGAACGGATGCATTCGCATTCTCTTCCGCATAGTTCTGCGGGAAGGCGAGCGCGCTCGTCGACGAGGCCGGCTTGGCCAGCTTGTCGTCGTCGGCAGCCGCCTTGGTCGCGGTCCTGGCGGCGTCATCGAGCAGCTTCTCGACGCGCACCAGGACGTCGGCGCCGCGCTTGGTCAGCACGGGCGGCGGGCCGGGCTTGGTCTCCAGCACCTTCGGCGCCGCATTGGCCTGCGCTGCCGTCGGCTGCGGCGGCAGCTTCTGGCCCATGCCGATGCCGGGGATTTCCCGGACCTCGACGCCCTGATGCGCGGTGACCATGATGTCGTGCCAGGTCTGCGCCGGCAGCGAGCCGCCGGTCATGCGGTTGGTCGGCGAATAGTCGTCATTGCCGTACCACACCGCGCAGGTGAAATTGCCGGTGTACCCGACGAACCAGGCATCACGATACGCGTTGGTCGTGCCGGTCTTGCCGGCGGTCGGAATGCCGTCGAGCGCGGCGCGGCGCGCGGTGCCTTCGCTGACGACGTGGCTCATCATGCCGGCCATGTCGGCGGCAACGGAGGCCGGGATCGCCTGTCGCGGCTTCGGACCGTCGCGGTCCCAGCGCCAGACCGGATCACCGGCACCGGTGCGCACTTCCAGCACCGAATGCGGCGTCACCGCCTTGCCGCGGTTGGGGAAGGTGGCGTAGGCGACGGCGTGCTCGAGCACGGTGACTTCGTCCGAGCCGATCGGCAGCGACGGCGTGTCGGGCAGCGGCGCCTTGAGGCCGAAACGGCGGGCGACCTCGACGATCTTGGCACGGCCGAGCTTGGCCGGGTTCGGCGCCTTCGGTTGTTCCTTCTGGCCGATCGCGATCGACAGCTTGACGGGCACGACGTTGATCGAGCGCGTGATCGCCTGCGTCAGCGTCACCGAGCCGGAATAGGAATGGCCATAGTTCTGCGGACACCAATTGCCGATGCAGACCGGGCCGTCGACCACGATCGAGTTCGGCGTGAAGCCGTTGAGGAGCGCGGTGGTGTAGACGTAAGGCTTGAACGACGAGCCGGGCTGGCGGTAGGCGTCGGTGGCGCGGTTGAACTGGCTGGCGCCGTAGTCGCGGCCGCCGACCATGGCGCGGATGCCGCCGTCGAGATCGGAGACGACGGTCGCGGCCTGCGTCGCGTGATAATCGCGGCCGAATTGGCGCAGCTGGTTCTCGATGGCGTCTTCCGCTGCCTTCTGCACGTTGGTGTCGATCGCAAGGCGCACCACGAAGACGCGCTCGGTGTAGGATTTCGGGAAGGTGTCGACCAGCTTGCGCATCTCGTCGAAGGCGTAGTCGAGATAGTAGTTCGGCGAGGCTTCGTCGCGGCGATCGACTGCGAAGGCCGGATTGCGGCGGGCGCCGAACACCTGGCCCTCGGTCATGAAGCCGGCATCGACGAGATTGTCGAGCACGACGTTGGCGCGAGCACGCGCCGCGGGGAGGTTGATGTGGGGCGCGTATTTGGTCGGCGCCTTGAACAGGCCGGCGAGCATCGCGGCTTCCGCCAGCGTCACGTCGCGCGCGGATTTGTTGAAGTAGAAGTGGGCTGCGCCGTCGACGCCGAAGGTGCCGCCGCCCATATAGGCGCGGTCGAGGTACAGCTTGAGGATCTCGTTCTTGGTCAGGCGCCATTCCAGCCAGACCGCGAGGAAGGCCTCGTTGACCTTGCGCTCGATGGTGCGCTCGTTGCTCAAAAACAGGTTCTTGGCGAGCTGCTGGGTGATCGAGGAGCCGCCCTGGCGGACGCCACCGGCCTGGGCGTTGGTGACGAGCGCGCGCGCGGTGCCGGCGATGTCGATGCCGAAATGCTCGTAGAAGCGGCGGTCTTCGGTGGCGAGCGTCGCCTTGATCAGCACGTCCGGAAAGTCTTCCAGCGGGATCGAGTCGTTGTGCTTGATGCCGCGGCTGCCGATCGGGTTGCCGTAGCGGTCGAGGAAGGACACCGCCAGGTCGGACTTCTTCAGCCAATCCTCGTCCGCGGTCTCGCGGAAGGCGGGGATGGCGAGGGTGAGCATCACCACCAGGCCGCCGAGGCCCAGCGTCGCGGCCTCCGACAGCGGCTCGATGAACACCCAGCGCTTCCACCGCCCGACATAGAAGCGGTCCATGAAGGTCGAGTAGCGCTCGTAGAGCTCGCGGATGCCCTTGGCGGAGGAGAACAGCGAGGAATCGATGCGCGCGTCGAGGTCCAGAAAGAAATTCCGGACGCGGCTCTTCCAGTTGGATGGTGTGTTCTGGACCACCTAGAACCCTTGAGGCTCGGTTCGACAGCGTTCAGGCACCCGGCCGGGCGGCACCGAGACGTCTTGAGGGAATGTTACGGCAAACCCAAGGCGCCGGTTTCGCGTCGGAGGGGACTTGCTGTTCCTTCTAGCCGAGCAGGGCCTATAAACCAATGGTCAGGCTCGCGATTTTGAACAACAGGCCTAATTGACCCCGGTTCATTACGGGCCTCAATTGGGCGTTGCTTGCAGCGTCCCGGCCGCACGCCGTAGATGAACGAGCCGTAGCTCTTTCGAACCCTTGTTGAGGCGCATGACCGCAGCTCCCAAACGACCTTCAGGCCAGGAAGGATTCTTCTGGAAAACCAAGACGTTGGAAGAGCTGTCGACGGCCGAATGGGAGAGCCTGTGCGACGGCTGCGGCCGCTGCTGTCTGAACAAGCTCGAGGACGAGGATACCGGCGATATCTATTTCACCCACGTCGGCTGCAAGCTGCTCGATGCCGGGACCTGCGGCTGCAAGGACTATCCGAATCGCTCCGCCAAGGTTCCCGACTGCGTCCGGTTGACCCCGGCCAATGTCCGCACCCTGAACTGGCTGCCGCCGAGCTGCGGCTACAAGCTGGTCGCGGAAGGGCGCGACCTCTATTGGTGGCATCCGCTGGTCTCGGGCGATCCCAACACCGTTCATGAAGCCGGCGTCTCCGTCCGCGGCCGGGTCGAGGGCAGCGAGGAGGAGATCCCGGACGAGGAGCTCGAGGACCACATCGTGCAATGGCCGGCGCAGCTGCCGAAACGGGCACGTCTGAAGCGACGCCCGAAGGACTGATCCGCCTGCGACGTCGAATCAAGTCATCGCGATGACCCCGCGGCGGGATGCACCCATGCGCCGCGGTGCCTGCCTGAGAAGAACTTTCCTCTCTACATTGCCTGCATAGAACGAATCCTTCGCGGTGTTGCGCCGCCTCACGGCTTCCGATCGAGATGAACAAGTTCGACCGGCAGAGCAGTTCTGCCGACATTCAGGCGTTGCCTGACGACATTGCCGAAGAGCTGTCCCGCCTTCCCAGCGAGGTCTTGAGCGTCGACGACGCGCCTTCGCTCGCGCCGCCGGCGCCGTTGTCGCAGGACGAGGTCCGGACCATCGTGATCAGCCTGATGCTGACGATGTTCCTGGCTGCGCTTGACCAGACCATCGTCGCGACCGCGCTGCCGACCATCGGGCGCCAGTTTCACGATGTCTCCAATCTCTCCTGGGTCATCACCGCCTATCTGCTCGCCTCGACCGCGGTCGCGCCGGTGTTCGGGACGCTGAGCGATATCTACGGCCGGCGCGTGATGATCATCATCTCGCTCAGCCTGTTCGTCGCCGGCTCCGTGCTGTGCGCGATCGCGCCGAGCATGCCGATGCTGATTCTGGCGCGCGGCCTTCAGGGCCTCGGCGGCGGCGGCATCATGCCTGTCGTGCAGACCGTGATCTCCGACGTCGTCTCCCCGCGCGAGCGTGGCCAGTACCAGGCCTATTTCTCCAGCGTCTGGATGGTCGGCGGCATTTTGGGCCCGGTCATCGGCGGCGTGTTCGCCGAGCATCTGCACTGGTCGATGATCTTCTGGATCAATCTGCCGCTTGCTGCCGCGGCGATCGCGATGCTGCTGCCGAAGATGAAGAAGATTCCGGTGTTCCACCGCAAGCGCAAGGTCGACTGGCTCGGCGGCGTCCTGCTGATGGCCTCCGCCGTTGTCTTCATGCTGGTGCTGACCTGGGGCGGCACGCGCTATCCGTGGCTGTCACCGACCGTGCTTGCGATGGTGGGCGGCGCCGTCGCGCTCGCGGTCACCTTCGTCTGGCACGCACGCCGCGCCGACGAGCCGTTCCTGCCGCTGAAGCTGCTGACGGGATCGGTGGCGCCGTTCGCGCTGACGGCCGGCGGCTGCGGCCTCGGCGCGATCACGGGCCTTACCGTGCAGCTGCCGCTTTATTACGAGTCGGTCTATCACCTCAGCGCCAGCGAGGCCGGCCTTGCGCTGATCCCGCTCGCGGCGGTCTCGACCTGTGGTGCTGCGATCGCCGGCCGCACCATGGCGCGCGCCAAGCATTACAAGCGCGTCGCCATCGTCGGCACGTCATGGGCCGCGCTTTGCGCGCTCGGTCTCACGGTCACCACGTTGCCGCTGTGGGCTCTGCTGACGCTGATGGCGGCGTTCGCGCTCGGCCTCGGCACGACCTTCCCGGTCTGCGTGGTCTCGCTGCAGAATTCGGTCGCGCGCCCGCAAGTCGGCACCATCACCGGCGCGATGAACTTCTTCCGCTCGCTGATGTCCTCGTTCACGGTCGCAGCCTTCGCCGCGATCCTGCTGATCGCGCTCGGCGCCGACATTCCGCTCGCCGGCGAGCACCATGCCGCAGGCAGCATCCCCGCGATTCCCGTCGAGGATATGAGGCACGCGTTTCGCTACGTCTTCGGTGCCGCCACCGCGCTGATGACCACCGCCTCGCTCTGCCTGATCATGATGGAGGAGCGGCCGCTCGCCGGCCCCTCCGTCACGCAGCAGGTGGAGATGGCGGAGTAGGGGTCAGCCGCCGCGATCGGGATCGTCGCCGGCTTCACCTGCGTTCGTCTTCCGCGCTTTCGCCGCCAGCTGTTCCTTGAGACGCGCGAGTGCTTCGGCGGACCAATCATTGACATCTGTCACCGCGACCCAGGCATCGACGTAATGCTCGGGCGCGTATACGTGGCCAAAGCCCATCGGCGCCGCGGTCGCGACCGCCATGTCGAGGGCAAGCTGCAGCATCGTCACGACAGGATACCATCGCAGCTCCGGCGACACGTCCGGTCCGCGCGGCGCATTCATCCAGTCCGGCGCCTGATAGGCGTCGCGGTAGGCGAAGAAGGTGATCGCGTCGCTGGCATATTGCAGATAGACGACGCGCATTGGCCCCCAGGGCGTATCCGGCGGCACCGTCGGTCCGTTCTGGTTCATGAAGCGCACGAAGCGGCCGTCGCGGAATTCCGGCAGCCAGGCCGGCGATCCCGGATTGCGGTTCGCGGTGACCGAGCGCCAGATGCGGCTCTCGAATGGTGCCCCGCTCCACAGCGCGCCGGCAATGGGATCCCCGATCGTCTCGAACAGCTCCACGGATTTCTCCGAGTTCATGGCGCCAAGGCTCAGTCCGTGCAGATACAGCTTCGGCCGTTTATCCCTCGGCAGCGTCGTCCAATAGCCGTAGATCTCCGCGAACAGCGCGCGCGACGCTTCCGCACCGTATTCGGGCTGAAACAGCAGCGACAGCGGGCTGTTGAGATAGGAATACTGCATCGCGACGCTCGCGACATCGCCATGGTGGAGATATTCGACCGTATCCATTGCGGCCGGATCGATCCAGCCCGTGCCGGTCGGCGTGATGACGATCAGGATTTTGCGGTCGAAGCCGTGCTGGCGCTTGAGCTCCTCGAGCGCGAGCCTGGCGCGCGCTTGCGCGGTGTCGCGGCTGCCGAGGCCCACATAGACGCGCACGGGATTCTGCGCGGGCGCTCCCGTAACGGCGCTTATGTCCGTCGCGGTCGGACCCGAGGCAATGAACCGGCGCCCCATGCGCCCGAGCTCCTTCCATTTCACCAACGATGCAGAACTTCCGGTTCGATCGGGGGCGGCCGGTTGCGGCCGCTCGGGCTCTTGCAGGGCGTCGAGTTCGCGGAAGGAGGAGTCGAGTGCGTTGAACGCCGTGCGGATCAGGACATTGCTGGCGATCGACCAGAACAGCAGGGCCGCGGCGAGCAGGCCGATCACGTTCGCGACCTTCCGTGGAACGAGGCGTTTTGTGCGCGCGGCGAGAAAGCGGGCGACAAATGCGAACAGCCGCCCCAGCGCCAGCAGCACGACGAACGTGATCAGGGCGATGGCGCAGACCTTGAGCGGATGCGCGGTCTCCACCGGCGCCATCTTCATCACGGTGCGGATCGAGTTCTGCCATGCGGCGGTGCGCCCGAGGGCGAGGATGACGACGAGCAGGCAGCCGACTGCGACAAGCGCATTCGCAATTGATCTTGCGCGCGCCGAAGGCTCGGGCAGTTCGAGATAGTGCCACAGCTGGCGCCACAGGACGCCGGCGAAATAGCCGATCGCAAAGCAGCCGCCGGCGAGGGCGCCTTGCGTGAGATAGCTGCGCGGGATCAGCGTCGGCGTCAGCGCGGCCGCGAAGAACAGCGCGCCCAGCGTGAGGCCGACGCCGGACAGCGACAGCAATTGTCGCCGAATGAGCCGCGCTGGATTCATGAAACCACCTCGCGAGCGACGCTATCCTCTGGTCGGGTCCGAAAAGCTGCTCTTTCGCGGCAACAGGATCGTGAACTCGGTGAACGCGCCGGGCTCTGTCGTGACGTCGATCGTGCCGCCGTGCTGCTTCACGATGATGTCGTGGCTCATCGAGAGCCCGAGACCGGTACCTTCGCCGGCCGGCTTGGTCGTGAAGAACGGATTGAACATCTTCGCCTTCACGTCTTCCGGAATGCCGGTGCCGTTGTCGCGGATGCGGATCTCGATGCTGTCGCCGCGGTCGCGGGTCGCGGCGATCACCACCGGCTCGTAGCCGGCGCCGCTGCCCATCTGGCGCCTGGTCACCGCATAGAAGCCGTTCGAGATCAGGTTCAAAAGCACCCGGGAAATCTCCTGCGGAAACACCTCGGCCGAACCTGCCGCCGGGTCGAGCTCGCTCTTCATCGTCACGTCGAACAGCGGCTTCTCGGCACGCGCGCCGTGATAGGCGAGGTTGAGGCTCTCCTCGACCAGCGCGTTGATGTCGCTCAGCCGATGCTCGCCGCCGCCCTCGCGCGAATGCAGCAAGCATGTTCTTGACGATGGAATCGGCGCGCCTTCCGTGCTGCACGACCTTTCCAAGATTGTCCCTCAGCAACCCTGTCAGCTCGTCGACCTCCGCGCGCAGATCGTCGGCGAGCGGGACGGGCGCAAGGACTTCGTTCAGCTCGTCGGTCAGCTCGGCCGAGAGCGAGGCGAAATTGTTGACGAAGTTGAGCGGGTTCTTGATCTCGTGCGCGATGCCGGCGGTGAGCTGGCCGAGCGAGGCCAGCTTTTCGGTCTGGACCAGACGGTCTTGCGCGGCGCGCAAATCGTCGAGCGATCTGGCGAGCTCCCGCGTGCGGTCCTGCACCTCGTTGAACAGGCGGGTGTTCTCGACCGCGATCACGGCCTGGTCGGCAAAGGTCTTGAGCAGGCTGATCGCCTTGTCCGGGAAAGGGCCGGCCTCGCGGCGCGTCACGCCGATGGTTCCGATGGCAATGCCGTCGCGCAGCATCGGAATCACGAGGATGCTGCGATAGCCGCGCGTCCGCGCCAGCTCCCGCATGGCCTCCGTGAGGTCGGGCTCGTTCTGCATGTCGCTGCGGAAGGCGTATTCACCACTCGTCGCCACCCGGCTGTGAATGCCCGATGCTGCAAGCGGCGCCGGGAACGAGCTACGCAGCTCCGCGTTGCCGGCCTCGTTGTCGGTGGTGAAGGCGGCCAGATGCAGCATGCCGTTGATGACGCGGGTGACGGTGGAGGAATGTCCGCCGACCAGCGCCTTGGCACTGTCGGAGATGGCCTGGAACACCGGCGTGACGTCGGCCGGCGAGGCCGCGATCACCTTGAGGATGTCGGCGGTCGCGGTCTGCCGTTCCAGCGCTTCCCTGGTGGCGTTGAACAGGCTGACATTCTTGACCGCGATCACCGCCTGGTCGGCGAAGGTCTGCAGCAGCCGCACGTGATGCTCGGCGAATGCGCCGGTCGTCCGCCGCGTGGCGATGATGACACCTCTGGCCTCGCCCTCGCTCATCAGCGGCGTGAACAGCATGCTGCGAAAGCCGCGGGCGCGCGCGATGTCGCGTGCCGCCGGCTCGAGCTCGGTATCCGGCAGTTGCGCCGATTCACCATGGGCCGTGAGTTGGTACGCCGGGAACTGCGCGAATGGCACCGGGAACGATGCCTGCAGCACACGATCGCCGGCCGGATCACCCGGCGTGAATGCCACGAGGTGCGCGGCGCCGTCGACATAGCGCAGCACCGCGGTGGAGAAGCCGCCGATCAGCCGGTTGGCGTTGGCGGCGACGGCGTCGAACACCGGCTGCACGTCGGAGGGCGAACTCGCCAGCACTTTCAGAATGTCGGCGGTCGCGGTCTGCCGTTCCAGTGATTCCCGCGTCTCGTTGAACAGGCGGGCATTCTCGATCGCGATCGCGGCCTGGTCGGCAAAGCTCTGTTGCAGCGCCATCTCGTCATCGGTGAAGGGCGCGAGGCGATCGCGGTAGACGATCAACGCGCCGATCGCCTTGCCTTCAAGCCGCAGCGGGGAGCCGGACATCGAATGCGTGCCGGCGGCGCGAGCGTGAGGCATGCCGGGCCAGTCGGCGATGGCCGGATCGACATTGTCGAGATCGGGGACATGAACCTGCCGGTTCTCGGCCACGATGGTGCCGGGCATGTTGCGGCCGCCGATCTTGAGCTGGGCGAGCGGCACGCCGGCGCCGACGCGCATGGAGCTGTCGCCGACCCGGATCACCCTGGACCACCCGTCGCCTTCCGCAATGTGAATGGTGGCGCTCGGCGCGCCGAACAGATGCATGGTCGCTTCCGCGATCTGTTGCAGCGAGCCCTCCGCATCGCCCGAGGAGTTGGCGATGGTGCGCAGGATCTCCATGCTGGCGTTCTGGCGGTCGCGCGCAATGGCAAGCTCGGCTTGCAGGCGGGCATTCTCCGCCGCTTGGGATCGCAATTGCCGTTCGAGCTCGGCGGCCTTGTCCTGGGGAGGCGCGGTCATTGATAATCCGGCTAAGCGCCGCGACGTACGCGGTACCAAGCCCGATTATCACATCTCCTGCGGCCGGAGCCAGCGCCGAGCCCCCGCCTTAGTGCAAACGGCTCAAGTCCCCGGCCGCGACACCTCGGTCTCCTTGCTGGTGATGAACTCCAGCAGCACCGGCACGCCTTCCTTCGTCTTCTGGATGCCGCGCTTGATCGCGGGGATGATGTCCTCCGGCCTTGTCACCCGCTCGCCATGGCCGCCGAAGGCGCGCGCCATCGCGGCATAGTCGCCGGAGATGTCGGTCGAGCGGTATTTCTCGGTCGAGATCGGCATCACCTTCAACTCGATCGCCATCGAGAAATTGTTGAGCAGGATCGACATGATCGGGATGCGCTCGCGCACCGCGGTCTCGAAATCCATGCCGGTGAAACCGATGGCGGCGTCGCCCCAGACATTGATGCAGAGCTTGTCGGGCTTTGCCAGCTTGGCGCCCATCGCCAGCCCAAGGCCGTAGCCGAGCTGCGTCGTCTTGCCCCAGCCGAGATAGGTGAGGGGCTCGACCGCCTTCCAGAACGGCGAGAGCTGGTCGCGCGGACTGCCGGCATCATGGGTGATGACGGTGTTCTTGATGTCGACGGTGTGCTGGAGGTCCCAGAGCACGCGATAGGGGCTGAGCGGCGCGTCATTGCTGGTGAGTTTCGGCATCCATTTCGCCAGCCACTCCTTGTGTGAAGCGGCGATCTCGGCCGCGACCGCGTCGCGATCCGCCGTGACGGTCTTGCCGATCTCCTCCAGCAGCGCATCGAGCACGAGGCCGGCATCGCCGACGAGGCCGATCTTGGCTTCCACATCCTTGTTGAGATGGTTCGGATCGAGCGTGGAGTGGATGATGGTTTTGCCCTTCGGCATCGCGACGCCGAAACTGGTTTCCGTGAACGAGCAGCCGATGCCGAAGATCACGTCGGCCTCAGCAAGGAATGTCGGGACCGCGCGCGGTACCGCGAGGCCGCCCGAGCCGAGCGACAGCGGATGGGTTTCCGGGAACGATGATTTGCCCCCTAAGCTGGTGGTGACGGGAATGGCGAGCCGCTCGGCGAGCCGCTTCAGTTGCGGCCAGGCCTGCGCGTAGTGCACGCCCTGGCCGGCATAGATCACGGGGCGCTTCGCGTTGACGAGCAGGCCCGCTGCCTCCTTCACATGAACAGGATCGGCGCCGTAGCGCGTGCGCAGCACCGGCGTGTAGTTCAGCGGCTCCGGCACCTCCTCGTTCCACATGTCAGAGGGGATCTCGACAATGACGGGCCCACCGCGGCCGTTCTTGAGTTTTGTAAATGCGCGGCGGAAGATGTTGCCGACCTCGGCTGCCAGAATGATCGGCTCTGACGATTTCGAAAACGCCTTCATCGCCTCGCTGGAATTGAAGTTCGGCTCGATATGCGCAAGCCGGCGCTGATAGCCCATTGGCAGCACCAGCACGGGCACGGATTCGCCATAGCACTGCGCAACGCCGCCCATCGCGTTCTCCGCGCCCGGCCCGTGCTGCATGCAGAACGCGCCGATCGAACGCCCCGACGTCACCCGCGAGATCGCATCCGCCATATGCACCCCGACGCGCTCCTGCCGCACCATCACCGGCCGGATCTCGGCCTTGGCCGCGTGCTCGATCAGATGGTTGACCGGATAGCCGCAGAGGATCTCGATCCCCTCGCGCTTCATGATTTCCGCAATGGCGGTGCCGAGCTTCATGGCGTCTCTCTCCTCAGGCTTGGCCGGTTGCTCCGGCCGATTGGGGAGAGAGGATCAGGAAATTGCAGGAGGGTAAAGCACGGGTGGGCGACGGGCGCGGTAGGTCAGCCATGCAGCGAGCTGCCGTAGCCCATAGAGCGACTTGTCCGCCGTAGCTCGAAGAGCGAAGGCGGAAGCGCAATCCGAGCTACAAACGTCCTACTTGCAGTTTTTGCAGATCGTCAGCTTTCGTTTCAGCGCCTCGTCTTCCTGATCGACCGATGACTCGCCGCCGAGGCCATTTGCATCGGGATCGGACGTGGAATTGGACTTGGCGCCCTTTGCTGCGCGTGACCTCACAGGTGGCGCCACCTGGCTTGAGGCGTCGTTGTCGTCGACGGTGCCTACGCTGAAGCCATCGTAGTCGGCGGCCGGATTAGGCATCGGCGGAGGCCCGCCAATCACAGGGGGCGAAGCCTCCCTGCCGGACGTCGCCGGCGGAATTCTGGAAGTTTTGGCGCTCGCGCGTGGCGGCGATGCATTGGGTGGAGCAAGCGAGACCGGCGGCGCGACCGAAGTCTGCCCTCTCGCGCTGTCGTGCGACCAGGCGCCGACAAACATGAGGCTGAGAGCCAAGAGCGTCACGCTTCTCATCCGCATCCTTCAAATCGCTCTGGTCCAATGATCGAGCATGGCCCGTCGAACCACGCCGGGCCGAAGACTATCAGGACTCAAAAGGCCGTCAAAGCGCGGGAGCGCGAGGATGTGGTTGCCTAAAGGACGTTGCGTAGCGTCCGGGACATGATTTTGAGTGCGTTACGGGCCACGCGCTATTGCGAGCGCAGCGAGGTAATCCAGAATTCCTCCGCGGAAGGACTCTGGATTGCTTCGCTATCGCTCGCAATGACGAGATCGGGGAGGGAGCGTGCGCCGACGGCCGCGCCGGAGCCGGCGCGTGCAGGGACGTCGCCTCAGGCCAGGGCGGCCGTTACGAGGCGGCCTTTACTTCAGCGACGAGCTGATCGAGTTGAACTTGTTGTTGAGGAGCTGGCTGCCCGTGTTGTTCACGACGGTCACGATCGCCAGCGCAATGCCGGCGGCAATCAGGCCGTATTCGATGGCGGTTGCGCCAGTCTCATCGGCAAGGAAAGACCTAAGCAAAGTCATTGCCAACTCCTCTTCATCCGATCCAATGTGTGGCAGCGTCGTTTTCGGACTGGTAAATAGATCGAATAGATTTTTCTGCGCGACGGAAGAATGAAGCCCGGGCGGCCGCGCCTCCGTCACATACGATGGCATCCATTAAATTAAGGTTCCATCGATCCATCCAAATGGATTCAAATCGACAGCCCCCCGCAAGGACGCGCGGAAGCCGGTGCGCCTGTCAGGGCGTGATGGTCGGGCCCGGTGCGGCGGGGAGGCGACGCTTCAGCACGGTCGCGAGACGGCCGACGAAGTCCTTCATCGTGCCCGGCTGCGGCCGCGGCGCAGTGCTCGCCGCCTGCTCGTGATCAGGCGCGTCGTTCACGATGCTGATGTAGTTCTTTCTGACGTCCTGCTGCACGGAGGCACGCGAACCTTGGCTTGATCGGAGCCGGAACCATGCTGCGCATAAGGGGAACCAAAGGTTAATTTTGTCGCCCGTAGGAATACCCTGTCGTGCTGGACACGAGGGCGCCGATTAACGGTTTGTTGAGCCTGTTCGTCACGGTCGGCACGGATGCCTGCCAGGGATCACAACCAAGGCGCTCATTGGCTGCGACCGTCCGCATTCAGCGCCCGCAACATCGCGATGCGGGCGAACATCACCCAGCCGCCGCCTGTCTCGGCTGCGTTGATCAAGGTCTCGATGGCGGTCTGCCAGTGCACCTCGTGCTGTGCGTCCTCAGGCAGCTGCATGATGTAGTCAGCCGCGTCTTGCAGCGTCAGCAGCTTGCGCTTGTGACTTACGCGAACGGGATCGTCGAACGCCGTCGACCAGGGCATGTCAGGCCGGCCGATCGGCGAGGGGAGACATCACGGCGCGATTGCAGACGCGGATTGCGTCTAACCGGCCTTCTTCGCCCGTGCCGGCGCGCGCACCGGCTTGTCGGCCTTCTTGGGGGGCGCTTCCTTGGCGGCTGCTGTCTTGCCGCCCTTGCCGGCGATCGACAGCAGCATCTCGCGTTGGCCCTCGACGCGCTTCTTCGGCTTCTTGCCCTTGACGGTCTCCCTGACGGCCTCCTTGGCGGTCTCTTTGGTGGCCTTGGCCGCGGGCGCCATGTCCTTCTCGCTGGCGATGCTCTTCTTCAGCGCGTCCATCAGGTTGATGACGTTGCCGCCGGTCTTCGGCGCGGCCTTCGCCGCGATGGGTGCACCGCTGCGCTTCTTGTTGATGAGGTCGATCAGCGCCGTCTCGTAATGGTCCTCGAACAGCTCGGGCTCGAACGCGCCGGACTTCTTCTCGACGATGTGCTTGGCGAGGTCGAGCATGTCCCTGGTCAGCTTCACGTCCTGGATGTCGTCAAAATATTCCTTCTCGCTGCGGACCTCGTAGGGATAGCGCAGCAGCGTGCCCATCAGGCCGCTCTCGAGCGGCTCCAGCGCGATGATGTGCTCGCGGTTGGTCAGCACGACGCGGCCGATCGCGACCTTGTCCATGGTGCGGATGGTCTCGCGGATCACCGCGAAGGCGTCGTGGCCGACCTTGCCGTCAGGCACGAGATAATAGGGGCGGATCAAATAGCGGCTGTCGATATCGGTCTTCGGCACGAACTCGTCGATCTCGATCGTGTGCGTGGAGTCCAGCGCGATGTCGTCGAGCTCGTCCTTGGTGACCTCGATATAGGTGTCGGTGTCGACCTTGTAGCCCTTGACGATGTCCTCGGAGGTCACCTCGTCGCCGGTCTCGGCGTCGACCTTGAGGTACTTGATCCGGTGGCCGGTCTTGCGGTTGATCTGGTTGAACGAGACCTTTTCGGTATCCGAAGTGGCCGGATACAGCGCGACCGGGCAGGTCACGAGCGACAGACGCAGAAAACCCTTCCAATTGGCGCGGGGGGCCATGGGCTACTCCAAACGCAACGGGGACAGAGGACGAGGATACCATCGGGGAACAACGAATCATAGCAAGGCGGATTGCGGAATCTTGCAACTGCGTTAACCGGCCGCCCGGCGCGCGGTTGCAGCCCGACGCAACGGCAAAAACCGGAACATCATATCCAATCACGCGTTGGCTCAAGACATCAGGCCGCGAGAGGGTTGCGACCACCGCAGCCGACATCCAGAGATTGAGGGCAATATGGCAACCACGCGAGAGCACGATCAGATCGTCGAAACCGCCACCGAGGCGCGTCAGGGCGAACCCGGGCCGTCAGTGGCGGCCCTGCTTGTCATCTCGACCGGGCTCGCGACCCTGATCCTTGCCGTCATCTGGTTCGTGTTCTTCCGGACCTGACGGCCAATCGACGGGACGGTTCGGACCTTCCGACTCGCCGCGTAACGCGGCACATTGCGCCCGCCACGCCCGCCGGCTCGTCCGGTGGCCTGGCGGGCGCCGCCGCGTCGGCGCTTGAGAAGCTCTATATGACCAAAAAGTAACGCGGCCGGTTCCCCGTGTTCATATTCAGTTCACGCCGGAATTGCTCATCTCTGGCGATCGATTGTGCAGTCTATTTCTGGAGAGAAGCGTGCGCCTGCTTGTTGTTGAGGACGACCCCGATCTCAATCGGCAGCTCACCAAGGCGCTGACCGACGCCGGCTACGTCGTCGATCGTGCCTTCGACGGCGAGGAGGGGCATTATCTCGGCGATAATGAGCCCTACGATGCCGTTGTGCTCGACATCGGCCTGCCGAAGAAGGACGGCATCTCGGTGCTGGAAGCCTGGCGCCGCAACGGCCGCACCATGCCGGTCCTGATCCTCACCGCGCGCGACCGCTGGAGCGACAAGGTCCAGGGGTTCGATGCCGGCGCCGACGATTACGTGCCGAAGCCGTTCCATCTCGAGGAGGTGCTGGCGCGCATTCGCGCGCTGCTGCGCCGCTCCACCGGCCATGCCCAGAGCGAATTGAGTTGCGGCCCCGTCACGCTCGACACCAGGACCGGGCGGGTCAGCGTCTCCGGCAATCCGGTCAAGATGACCTCGCACGAATATCGGCTTCTGGCCTACCTGATGCACCATTCGGGGCGCGTCGTATCCCGCACCGAGCTGGTCGAACACCTCTACGACCAGGACTTCGACCGCGACTCCAACACCATCGAGGTCTTCGTCGGGCGCATCCGCAAGAAGCTCGACGTCGACATCATCCAGACCGTCCGCGGCCTCGGTTATCTCCTGACCCCGCCGCCTGCTCCCGGCGCTTGAGGCGTCAGGACTTGACGGCCGGCCGAACAGGGGCCTTGGTCCGGCCATGACGTTCGACGCCCCGCCCCCTGCGCCTGCCGGGATCCTTCCGATGCCCGCTAGCTCGCTTGCCAACCGCCTGTTCCTGTCGGCGACGGCGTGGCTCGTGGTGATCCTGGCCATCACCGGGGTGGTGCTGTCGTCGGTCTACAAGAGCGCCACCGAGCGCGCCTTCGACCGCCGGCTCAATCTCTATCTGCGCACCCTCATCGCCGAGGTCGCGACCCCCGACGAGCCGCCGGATCGTCAGTTCCAGTCGCTCGGCGAGCCCCTGTTCGAGCTGCCGCTGTCGGGCTGGTACTGGCAGATCACGCGGACCGATACCGAAAAGCCGGAGGTGCGCTCCTCGCGCTCGCTCTGGGACAAGAAGCTGCCGAAACTGGAGGAGCAGGGCACCGAGCTCACCGCTGCCGGCATTCGCCTCGCCTATGTCGACGGGCCCGAGGGACAGAATCTGCGCATGGTGGAGCGGCCGGTCGATCTCGGCGCGGACGGCAAATATCTGGTCAGCGTCGCCGGCGACGACACCGAGATTTTCGACGAGACGCGGAGCTTCGACTACTACCTCGGCGGCACTTTCACCGCGCTCGGCATCGTGCTGCTGCTGACCACGGTATTCCAGGTGAGGTTCGGTCTCGCGCCGCTCAAGCGCATCTCCGAGTCCATCGCCGACATCCGCTCGGGACGGGCGGAGCGGCTCGAAGGTGAATTCCCGGTCGAGATCGCGCCGTTGGCGCGCGAGACCAACGCGCTGATCGATGCCAATCGCGAGATCGTCGAGCGCGCGCGCACCCATGTCGGCAACCTCGCCCATGCGATCAAGACGCCGCTCTCGGTGATCGTGAACGAGGCCGGCGCCCACATCGCCGATCCGTTCGCGGCCAAGGTGATGGAGCAGGCGGACGTGATGCGCGACCAGGTCGCCCATCATCTGGAGCGCGCGCGCATCGCGGCGCGCGTTTCGGTGGTGGCGACCGTGACGGAGGTCGCGCCCGTCATCGAGGCGCTGCGGCGGACCATGGAGAAGATCCATCGCGATCGCGACATCGTGGTCGAGGCCAAGGCCGATCCGTCCGCAAAATTTCGTGGCGAGCGGCAAGATCTGGAGGAGATGGTCGGCAATCTCGTCGACAATGCCTGCAAATGGGCGGCCTCGCAGGTCTTCATCGAGGTTCTGGTGGAAGCGCCGCACCAGGCGGGCGCCGGCCCGCGCCTGCGGATCAACGTCGACGACGATGGCCGCGGCCTGTCGGAGGCCGAGCGCGCCCAGGTCTCCCGGCGCGGCCAGCGGCTCGACGAGTCCAAGCCCGGCTCGGGGCTCGGCCTGTCCATCGTGACCGACCTCGCGGCGCTTTATGGCGGCAGCCTCTCGCTCGCGGGCGCCCCGACCGGTGGCCTGCGGGCAGAGCTGGTCCTCCCCGGAATATAATCCTTTGTTCCGGCTCGACTATTTGGCCGGTCCGGCACCGATCCGGGCCAAACCGGAGCTATTTCGGAGCGACTTCCTAAACGGCTTCTTAAGTGGGCCCAATCTATGATCGCGCAGGACGCATCCCACGTCTGCCATTTTATCGTGCATCACCCGGGCGCATGAGCCAGACATCGATCGAGCGGCTGAGGGAATATCTCGCGCAGCTCCCGCCGCAGTCGCAGGCGCTGCTGATGCGGGAGTTCGAGCGCGCGCTCGAGCGCGGCCAGGACACGGCGGTGGCGACCCTCGTGCTCGAGCAGCTGCGCAAGATCGTCCGCAAGACCGAAGTCGACGAGGCTGCGCCGCCGCGCACGGACGATCTGTCGCGGCTGTTGTTCCAGGTGCTGGAACCGTTCCTGGTCGAGACGGGCGCCCCTGTCAGGGTCGGCCAGATCCGCCGCTCCTCAGTGCATCCGATCTGGCAATGGCTCGGCCGCGATGGCGCCCCCGACAAGGTCAACGAATTCGAGGCGGCGCTGGCGCGCATGCCGGCTTCAGACAGTGCAGGGCAGGTCGAAGCCCTCGCCGCGAAGCTCCAGGCCGTGGCCGCGGATGCCATCTTCGGGCTGACGGGTCCCGGCGGCGGCGACAAGTCGCGCGCGCTCGCCCGTGTCGGCCCGCCCAACGTGATCGAGGACCTCTATTCGATCGGAGCGGTGCTGCAGGTCCGGGAGGCCATCGCCACGCTGAACGAGAAGCTGCCGCGCTTCCTGCGTGCCTTTGGCGAAGCCCAAATCGCGTCAGTGACGTCCACGCTCAACATCCCCGCGCTCCAGACGCCGCAGATGCTGCCCTTCGCGCTGTCGATGGTCGTGCAGCGGATGACCGCGCCATGGCAGATCATCCGCCTCGCCATCAAGATTGCCGCGTCCGACGATGAGATCCGCGTCGCGGCGACGCCCTACGGCGTGGCCGTCACGATCGCTTTGCATGATTTGTCCTGCGTTGCCGCGATCCTGCGCATGGACATCAAGCGCGGCCATTTCGAGAACGTCGCCGACAATCTCAAGGCGCTGCATGACGGCGTGCGCGGTCTTCGCACGGAGCTCGATCTGCGCAATGAGTCCGTCTGGGGCAAGCAGCTGACCTCGATCCGGGCCGATATCTCCAATGCGCTGCAATCGGAGATCGACAGTGTTCCCGGCCGCGTTCGCCGCATCCTGCGCCAGCGCGCCGAGAAGGACATTCCGCCGGGGGCGCGGATCGACAGCACCGAGGTTGAGGAAACCGCGGCGTTGATCGATTTCGTCGCGACCTGCCGCAACTACGCGAGCGAGCTTGCGATCAACGAGGTGACGCTGCGCACCTATTCCGATCTCCAGCAATATGTCGAACGCTCGACCGAGCAGTTGGTGCAGTCGCTGCGAGCTGCCGATCACAAGGTCCGCACCTATCGGCAGCAGCAGGTGCAGGCCGCGATCCGCTTCTGCCAGGTGCTGTTCGGCGATGATTACGCGTCGCTGATGAGCCGCGCCGCGGAGAACGCGGCCACGGGCGAGCGCAAATCGTCGCGGGCAAGCTGATCAAGCGCATTTTTTTGTGATCACAATTTGTGGTTGACGGTGCCGGTGGCGGGCCCTACGGTCGCCGTGCAAGATTTTGGAATTTCTATCTGTGGGCGCATGAAACCCCTTATCAGCTCCATCGAAATTGAAAACCGCGTCATTGTCGCCAAGTATCAGAGGCTGATGGTTGGCGCGAAGGTGGTGCTGATCGAGAAGGCAAGCGGCCGCCAGCTGCCTGAGACCGTCACCAGGGTTGCATCGCCCGTTCCCGTCGGGGCGTTGCGCATCAAATTGCCTGAAGCAATCGAGCCGGGAACATACTTCCTGAGGGCCTTCAACGGGCACGGCGAGGACGCCGCTCAAAGCGCGGACTTCGAGATCCGTTAAGTCGTTGGATTTTCACAGTTTCGGAACTGTGTGCGGTCGCGCCGAATTGACAATTGTCAATTGCCGCATCGTCCGGCCGTGGTGTAAAGCCACCTATGGGCGCGGTTCGCGCGCCGCCGGAAGCTTGCCAGATGACGCTATGGTTCGTGTTCGCGCTGATGACGGTCGCGGCGATTTTCGCCGTGCTTCTGCCGCTCGGCCGTAGCGGACGCGCGCAAAATCAGGGGAGCGAGGTCGCGGTCTACAAGGATCAGCTGGCCGAGATCGAGCGTGATCTCGCCGCAGGACTGATCGCCGCGCCGGAAGCCGAGGCCGCACGTGTCGAGATCAGCCGCAGGCTGCTTGCCGCGGCCGGGAGCGAGCATGCATCGGAACCGACATCGAGCCTCAAATGGCGCCGCGCGGCGGCTGTGCTGGCGCTTGCCGGCCTGCCGCTCATTGCGATCGGCGTCTACATGCCGCTCGGCTCGCCCAGGCTTCAGGACTTTCCCCTGGCGCAGCGGGAGCGCGGGGCCGGGTCCGGCATGGCGCTCGAGAATCTCGTCGTGCAGGTCGAGCAGCATCTGGAAAAGAATCCGACCGACGGGCGCGGCTGGAACGTGCTCGCACCGGTGCTGGTGCGGCTTGGCCGCTTCGACGATGCGGTGCGCGCCTATCGCAACTCGCTCACCTACAATGGTGAGAGTTCGGAGCGCCGGGCCGATCTCGGCGAGGCGATCGCGGCTGCTGCCGGCGGCGTGGTGACCGCCGAGGCCAAGACCCAATTCGAACGCGCGCATGGCCTGAACGCGGACGATCCCAAGGCGAACTATTTCCTCGGGCTTGCCGCCGAGCAGGACGGCCGCAAGGACGATGCCGCCAACATCTGGCGCGCGCTGCTGGCGAAAGCGCCGGCGGATGCGCCGTGGCGTCCTCTGGTGCAGACTTCGCTCGCGCGGGTCGGCGGCGGTGGCGCTACGATGCCGGCGCTGTCGGACGAGACGGTCGCAGCCTCCAAGGACATGAACGAGGGCGATCGCAACGCGATGGTGCGCGGCATGGTCGAACGCCTGGCCACCCGGCTGAAGCAGAACGGCGATGATGTCGAGGGTTGGCTGCGCCTGGTGCGCGCCTATCTCGTGATGGGCGATCGTGACAAGGCAATGGGCGCTTCGACCGACGCGCGACAGGCGGTCGCCAACGACGCCGCGCGGCTGCGCCAGCTCAACGAAGGCCTCAAGACTCTCGGGCTCGACGGATGACGATGTCGGGACGAGGCGAGCGGAGAACGGATACGCGATGACGCGCAAGCAGCGACGTATGACCATCATCGGCGGCTCCCTCGCGGTGCTCGCGCTTGCGGCCGCGCTCGTGCTCAACGCTCTGCGCGACTCCATCGTGTTCTTCTCGACGCCAACGATGGTCGCCGAAAAGCACGTCGAGCCCGGCAAGCGGTTTCGTCTCGGCGGCCTGGTGCAGCCCGGCTCGCTCCAGCGCGGCGACGATCTCGCCGTGACCTTCGAGGTTGTCGACGGCGGCGCCAAGCTGCCGGTCGCCTACAAGGGCATCCTGCCCGACCTGTTCCGGGAGGGGCAGGGCGTGGTCGCCGAAGGCGCGCTCGACGCCAACGGCGTGTTCAAGGCCGACACCGTGCTCGCCAAGCACGACGAGACCTACATGCCCAAGGAAGTCGCCAATGCCCTGAAGAAGCAGGGGCATTGGAAGGACGATTACGGCGCCAAAGCTTCTGATAGCGTCAAACCCGCGGCGACGACCGCGCAGGGCAACCCGCAGGGAGCAGTGCGTTGATCGCGGAATCCGGACACTACGCGCTGGTGCTGGCCCTCGGCCTGGCGCTGATCCAGTCCATCGTGCCGCTGATCGGTGCGCGCCTGCGCGATGCCGCGCTGATGAACGTGGCGCGCTCCGCCGCGCTGGCGCAGCTGCTGTTCGTCGGTGCGTCGTTCATCGCGCTCGTGATGCTGCACGTGAACTCGGATTTCTCCGTCGCCAACGTCTACGAGAACTCCCATTCGATGAAGCCGCTGATCTACAAGATCACCGGCGTGTGGGGGAACCATGAAGGCTCGATGCTGCTGTGGGTCTCGATCCTGGCGTTGTTCGGCGGAATGGTTGCCGCCTTCGGCAACAATCTGCCGCAGTCGCTGCGCGCGCATGTGCTGGCCGTGCAGGCGTGGATCGCCAGTGCCTTTTATCTCTTCATCCTGGTGACTTCGAACCCGTTCCTGCGCATCGCCAATCCGCCGATCGAGGGACGCGATCTCAATCCGGTGCTCCAGGACATCGGCCTCGCCGTGCATCCGCCGATGCTCTATCTCGGTTATGTCGGCTTCTCGATCTCGTTCTCCTTCGCCATCGCGGCGCTGATGGAGGGGCGGATCGACGCGGCCTGGGCGCGCTGGGTGCGGCCGTGGACGCTGGTGGCCTGGATCTTCCTGACCCTCGGCATCGCGATGGGCTCGTACTGGGCCTATTACGAGCTTGGCTGGGGCGGCTGGTGGTTCTGGGATCCGGTCGAGAACGCCTCGCTGATGCCGTGGCTCGCCGGCACGGCGCTGCTGCACTCGGCGCTGGTGATGGAGAAGCGCAACGCGCTGAAGGTCTGGACCATCCTGCTGTCGATCCTGACCTTCTCGCTATCGCTGCTCGGCACCTTCCTGGTGCGTTCGGGCGTCATCACCTCCGTGCACGCCTTCGCCACCGATCCGACGCGCGGCGTGTTCATTCTGCTGATCCTCTGCCTGTTCATCGGCGGCAGCCTGTCGCTGTTCGCAGCGCGCGCGACCTCGTTGAAGCAGGGCGGCCTGTTCGCACCGATCTCGCGCGAGGGCGCGCTGGTGTTGAACAATCTTCTGCTCAGCGTGGCCTGCGCGGTCGTGCTGTTCGGCACGCTCTATCCGCTGGCGACGGAAGCGCTCGACTTCAAGATATCGGTCGGCGCGCCCTTCTACAATCTCACCTTCGCCCCGCTATTCGCGTTGCTGCTGCTCGCGGTGCCGTTCGGGCCGATGCTGGCGTGGAAGCGCGGCGATCTGCTCGGTGTCACCCAGAGGCTGCTCGCGGCAGGCGTTGCCGCGCTCGTTGTGATCGCCATCGTCTGGGCCTGGGCCCGTGGTGGCAGTGCGCTGGCACCATTGGCAATTGGGCTTGGAGTCTTCGTCATCGGCGGTGCCGTGACGGATCTGTCCGAACGGACCGGTTTGCTCCGCCTGCCGTTCGCAACGACGCTGCACCGTGCCCGCGGCCTGCCGCGTTCGGCCTGGGGTGCTGCGTTTGCCCATGCGGGCCTCGGCGTCGCGCTGATCGGGATCGTCTGCGAGACCACCTGGAACAGCGAATATATCGCGACCATGAAGCAGAACGACGTGGCACACGTCGCCGGCTATGATCTCAAGCTCGACGGCCTGTCCCAGCGTCAGGGGCCGAACTTCCGCGAGATGATCGCCGAGTTCAACGTCAGCCGCGACGGCGAAAAGATCAGCGTCATGACGCCGTCCAAGCGCAACTTCACGACGCGCGGGTCCTCGACCACCGAGGCCGCATTGCTGACGCGCGGCGCGAGCCAGCTCTACGTTTCTCTCGGCGACGCGACTGCCGATGGCGCCATTGCGGTGCGCATCTATCACAAGCCGCTGGTGCTGCTGATCTGGTGGGGACCGGTGCTCATGGCCTTCGGCGGCATGCTGTCGCTGTCCGACCGGCGCCTGCGGGTCGGCGCACCGAAGCCGGCGCGGGCCAAGCAGCGCCTTCAGCCGGCGGAGTGATCCGATGCGGCGGATGATGGTCACGATCGTTGCGCTCATGCTGCTGGCTTTGCCCGCCGCCCACGCCGTGCAGCCCGACGAGATCATGTCGGATCCCGCGAAGGAGGCACGCGCGCGTGACCTATCGCGCGAGCTGCGCTGCATGGTCTGTCAGAACCAGTCGATCGACGATTCCGACGCACCGCTGGCGCGCGATTTGCGGCTGCTGGTGCGTGAGCGGATCGCTGCCGGCGACAGCAATTCGCAGGTGCTCGACTTCCTCGTCGCGCGCTATGGCGAGTTCGTGCTGCTCAAGCCGCGTTTCGAGCGGCAGACCATGCTGTTGTGGCTGCTCGCGCCGCTGCTGCTGATCAGCGGCGGCCTGGCGCTCTGGCTGCAAATCCGCCGACGCGCGCGAAGCGGTGCAGACCTACCAGCTCCGCCGCTCACGCCCGAGGAAGAGGCGCGGCTCGCAGCCTTGATGTCGGACGAGACGAAGTCGTCCTAGCGACTTCAAGTCGTCCCGACCTACGTAATGATACGTAGGCCGTCTGCCGCAGCCTATTTCATGCTCTGTTGACCTTTGTCTGGAAGCTTGTCGCGAAATTCGATTCCAGACGTTTGAGTCCTCAGCCGATGTTCACGAACAGCAATCTGACGATCCGCTTCCTGGTCGGCGCCGTCGTCGCTGCATTATTGTTCCTGCTGGGCATCGGCGGCGGCACTGGCTTCGTCGCGGTGCTCTACCTCAACAACGAGATCACCAGCCTGTCGTCGGATTTCGCCGCGCTGAGCGGCCCCGCGCGCGAGCATGCAATGCTGATCTACCAGCAGGCGCAGGCGGCATTCTCCTATTTCCTGATCGCCTGCGGCGTGATCGCGGTGGTCGCTGTCGCGATCTGCCTCACCACCTGGTTCGCTGTGCGCAACGGCATCCTCAATCCGCTGGCGGCGATTGTGCACGCCATGCGTGAGGTCGCCGATCAGAAATTCGAGACACCTGTTCCGGGCCTCGGCGGCACCAACGAGATCGGCCTGCTCGCAGGCGCACTAGAGGTTTTCAAGACCAACGGCCTGGAGCGGCGGCGCCTCACCGAGCAGCAATTGCACGAAGCGCAGCATCAGGCCGAGCGGTCGAATTTCCTGGACGCCCGGATCAAGCGCTTCAACGATCTTGTTGCCAACGTGGTCGACAGCGTGGCGTCCTCGGCCGTGCACCTGAAGAGCAATGCCGAAACGCTGTCACGGACGGCCAACGACACCAGCTCCAAGGCCAATGCGGTCGCGAGTGCGGCGAACCAGGCCAGCGCCAGCGTGCAGATCGTCGTGGGCTCGGCCGAGGAGATGACGAACTCGATCGGCACGATCAGCCGCCGCGTCACCGACGCGACGCAGCGTGCCGAAGGCGCGGCGACCCAGGCCGAGAAGAGCCGCGACACCATCCACACGCTGTCGGATGCCGCCGACAAGATCGGCGAGGTCGTGCAGCTCGTGCAGGCGATCGCCTCGCAGACCAACCTGCTGGCGCTCAACGCCACCATCGAGGCGGCGCGGGCAGGGGACGCCGGCAAGGGTTTTGCCGTGGTTGCCTCCGAAGTGAAGAGCCTCGCGCACCAGACCAGCAAGGCGACGGAGGAGATCACCTCGCACGTCGGCAGCATCCAGGGCATCACCGCGGAGACGCGCGGCGCGATCGACGGCATCTCGAAGACGCTGTCGGAGATCTCGTCGATCATGTCGGGCATCGAGGTCGACACCGCCCAGCAGCGCAGCGCCACGCAGGACATCACCCGCAGCGCGCAGGATGCCGCGCATGGAACGCTGGACGTCTCCAACCATATCGTCCAGATCACCTCGACGTCGGCGGAGACCGGCCGCATGGCGGCCGAAGCGCGCGATTCCGCCGTCGATCTGTCGCAGCAGGCCGAAACCCTGAAGCGTGAAGTCGACGAATTCATCGTCAGCGTGAGGGCGAGCTGACCTCGCCAAAGGCGTGGCCTGCGCTCGTCAAGGGAACTCGATTAAGTTCCTGTGAGGCCACACTTTCGGCGTGCGATAAACTGCCGCAACGGCGCGACCCTTCATTACAAAAGTTTAACCCCGCCGCCAGCGCACGGTAAGGCGGGAGCCCCCATCTTCAGGTTCGTAACGTGCTGCCACCCGGCACCAAAAGAATTCAAGGCCTTGGAGATTCCTGCATGACCGACCGTCCCGACCTCACGAACCTTCCGTCCTACCGGCCGCCCCGCCGGTCGGTTTTCTCCGCGCGCAGGATCGCGCTGATGGCTTCGGTCGTCGCTGGCCTCGGGATTGCCGTCCACGGCTTCAGCCCGTCGACCTCGCCGAGCGAGCTGTTCTCCAGCCCGGCGCATGCGCAGGTCAACAACGAGGTCCGGAAGGTTGAGCGTCCGGTCGGCTTCGCCGACATCGTCGAGCGCGTGAAACCGTCGGTGATCTCGGTGAAGGTCAACATCAAGGAGAAGACCGCGAGCAACGACGATGGCGATGATTCCTCCTCGCCGTTCCAGCCGGGCTCGCCGATGGAGCGCTTCTTCCGCCGCTTCGGCGGTCCGGATGGTTTCCCGGGCCAGAAGGGTGGCCGCGGCCGCGTCGTGCAGGGCCAAGGCTCCGGCTTCTTCATCTCCGCCGACGGTTTTGCCGTGACCAACAACCACGTGGTCGACGGCGCCGACAAGGTCGAGGTCACGACCGACGACGGCAAGACCTATACTGCCAAGGTGATCGGCACCGACCAGCGCACTGACCTCGCCCTCATCAAGGTCGAGGGCAGCTCGAACTTCCCGTTCGCCAAGCTCGCCGACAGCAAGCCGCGGATCGGCGACTGGGTGCTCGCGGTCGGCAATCCCTTCGGCCTCGGCGGCACCGTCACCGCGGGCATCGTCTCGGCCAGCGGCCGCGACATCGGCAACGGTCCCTATGACGATTTCATCCAGATCGATGCGCCCGTGAACAAGGGCAATTCCGGTGGTCCCGCTTTCGACACCAACGGCGAGGTGATGGGCGTCAATACCGCGATCTACTCGCCCTCCGGCGGCAGCGTCGGCATCGCGTTCTCGATTCCGGCGAGCACCGTGAAGAGCGTGGTGGCCCAGCTCAAGGACAAGGGCTCGGTCAGCCGCGGCTGGATCGGCGTCCAGATCCAGCCGGTGACGTCCGATATCGCCGACAGCCTCGGCATGAAGAAGGCTGAAGGTGCGCTGGTGGCGGAGCCGCAGGCGAACGGTCCGGCGGCGAAGGCCGGCATCGAGTCCGGCGACGTGATCACCTCGGTCAACGGTGAATCCGTCAAGGATGCCCGAGAGCTTGCACGCACCATCGGCGGCATGGCGCCCGGCGCGACCGTGAAGCTCAACGTGTTGCACAAGGGACAGGACAAGGTCGTGAACCTCACCCTCGGCCAGCTGCCGAACACGATCGAGGCCAAGGCCGACACCGACAAGGATAGCGGCAAGGGTGCGAGCCGTGGCACCGACGTGCCCAAGCTCGGCATGACCGTCGCGCCCGCCGACTCAGTGGCCGGCGCCGGCAAGGAAGGTGTCGTGGTCACCGAAGTCGATCCGAAGAGCGCCGCGGCCGAACGCGGCTTCAAGGAAGGCGACGTCATTCTCGAAGTCGGCGGCAAGAGCGTGAGCACCGCCGGCGAAGTCCGCGACGCCATCAACACGGCGCGGACCGACAACAAGAACAGCGTCCTGATGCGCGTGAAGAGCGGCGGCCAGTCGCGCTTCGTCGCCGTGCCCATCGCCAAGGGCTAAGCCTTCAGGAGGTCTAAGAGATGAGGGGTGTCGCCGGCATCAGTCGCCCCCGCCGCCGACGCCCTTCGGGGGAGCAGCGCAAGGCCCGCTCCCCCAGCCTACCTTCCGGTGGAATTACGCCCCCCTCCGTCGGAAGGCATAGGGCGGTGAGGTCCCCCCAGCTTCACCGCCCGCCTTTTTGCCTACCCAAGTCCCGTTTGCTTGGCTTGCATGCGATTGCCGCTCGCGCCATGTTCAGAGAAGGTTGACCCCCTTGACCGCCGCCGAACGCACGATGCGCCTCCTCATCATCGAAGACGACCGCGAATCCGCCGACTATCTCGTGAAGGCGTTTCGCGAAGTCGGACACATTGCCGACCACGCCGCCGACGGCGAGGAAGGCCTCGCCATGGCCGAGAACGGCGATTACGATGTGCTGGTAGTCGACCGCATGCTGCCCAAGCGAGACGGCCTGTCGCTGATCGGCGCGCTGCGCGACAAGGACGACTCGACGCCGGTGCTGATTCTCTCCGCGCTCGGGCAGGTGGACGACCGCATCAAGGGTCTGCGCGCCGGCGGCGACGACTATCTGCCGAAGCCCTATTCCTTTGCCGAGCTGCTGGCCCGGGTCGAGGTGCTGTCGCGGCGCCGCGGCGGTCCGGCCGAGGACACGCTCTACCGCGTCGGCGATCTCGAGCTCGACCGGCTGTCCCATCGCGTCGCCCGCGGCAAGGACGAGCTGACGCTCCAGCCGCGCGAATTCCGCCTGCTCGAATACCTCATGAAGCACGCCGGCCAGGTGGTGACGCGCACCATGCTGCTGGAGAACGTCTGGGACTACCATTTCGATCCGCAGACCAACGTGATCGACGTGCACATTTCGCGGCTGCGCTCCAAGATCGACAAGGGTTTCGAGCGGCCGCTGCTGCACACGATCCGCGGCGCCGGGTACATGATCCGTGACGGGATCAGATAATTTTTTATAGAATTCAGTTGGTTATAAAGAATTCGATCTGATCACTTACCGATCAATTACCGCCTGAGCCGCGCGGGTAGCAGGCTGTTGATCGTTCAGAAAGAACGACCGGTCCCGCTAGACTCTCTTTCCCAAAGCTATCATCTTCGTTGTGGTTGTTACAAAGGACAACCATCGGCTGAAGCTGCGTGAGGGCAGGTAGGGGGTGGGGTGCAGTTTAGTTTGAAAGGCGGGGCGGGAATTTCCGGGTTTGATCGTTATACTTTGCACGCGCGAGTTTTCCCCGTCACCGTGGTCTCCTTTCCTCTGCTGTTGGCGGTCAGCGCTTGGATCCCCTTCGCTCAATGGCCTCTCCGACTAGCCGGCGGCGGATTTGTGATGGTAATTGCGGCGTTCGCGCTCGCCCAGCTCGCCAGAGACGCCGGCAAAGCTTTGGAAGCGCCCCTCTGGAAAGATTGGGGAGGCCCGCCAACTGCACGCATGCTGCGCCATTCCGATCCGACTTTCGAGCCGCCCGTTAAGGCGACGATCCACTCACAACTTGTTCGACTGTCCGCATGCGAACGGATGCCGACATCAGACGAGGAAAAGGCTGATACCGAGAGCGCGGAAGCTGTCTACAGACTTTGCGGCGACTGGCTACGACGCAAAGCATTGCAGTTGAAAAACGTTTCGCCCTTCGATGTGGTTCATCAAGAGAACGTCAACTATGGGTACCACCGGAATATCTTAGGTATCCGTACCATCGGCGTTTCGATCGCAGTAAGTTCTTTGATTGCAATCGGGGCGGCTTTTGCCTTCAACCGTTTCCCTGTCATCGAGCTGTTTCTTGCTTTGGCAATCGCCGCTTACCTGACCTTTGCCATCAACTCTGAAAGGCTCAGGACCTGCGCCGACAATTATTCGCATCGCTTGCTGAGTGCAGTAGATGCCATCCCGATGACTGGGACTTCCGGCAGTAGGAAAAGCCCCAAAAAATAGAAGCAGATTTGAGGAGAGGATCAAATTGGACGATTATTTTGAAATAGATTTCTTGGACGTGGAAGCTAAGAAAAGCGGCGATGCGATCTGCATTCGTTATCGAAGGAATGGGAGCACCTTCATCCATGTTGTTGACGGCGGCTACCAGCAGTCCGGCGAGATGGTGGTTAAACATATCCAAAAGCACTACGACAATCCCACCTTCATCGATCATGTCGTCTCCACCCATCAGGACGGAGATCACGCTGGTGGGCTAGTTAAAGTGTTGGAGGAATTCCGGGTTGGTAAGCTCTGGATGCTGCGGCCGTGGATATATGCAGACGAGTTGCTCTCGAGGTTTTCGCGCTTCACGACGGCGGACGGCCTGCGCAAAGCTCTGCGAGAGTCTTATCCCAACCTTGCAACTCTTGAGGAGGTGGCCCTGCGCCACGGTGTCTTTATCGACGAGCCTTTCCAAGGCAGAGCGATAGGCGATTTTCTGGTGATGGGGCCAACAAAAACACGCTATCTCGACTTGGTTGTTTCGTCGCAAAAAACCCCGCAAGCGGCCAAGACTATTGCGGAGGCTATCGCCGATGCAGCGGGCTATGTCACCGAGGCAGTCGAGAAGGTGTTGAACAAAAGGGGGTGGGGCGTCGAATTTTTTCCTCCGATAGGCACGAGCAACGAAAACGAAATGTCGGTAACGCAATTCGCATACTTGAATGAGAAGAAGATCCTGCTAACTGCCGATACTGGCCGAGATGGTTTGCAAGAAATTATCGACTACGCACCTTACGTAGGTCTGCAACTCCCCGGCATCGACAAATTCCAGGTGCCTCATCATGGAGGGCGCCATAACGTGACGTCCGAATTGCTCGATACAATCCTCGGCCCAAAGCTAGACGACAAGCCTACAAGTTTTCGTTTTACGGCTGTGATTAGCGCTTCTGACGAAGATCCCGATCACCCGCGTAAGTCGGTGGAGCGCGCCCTTTGGCATCGAGGTGCATATACCCTCTCAACGGAACATTCCCACATACGAACATACGGAGGCTCGGCGCCCGGGCGTGGTTGGGGGGCAGCCCAACCCGTTGCGTACCCAGAAGAGCAGGAGGAGTGGGACTGACCCGCACTTGAGCGTTGGCGCGGTCTCCCTTCATTCGTCAGCGAGGCTCTTGAGCCATGTCTTGATCTCATCTGGCAGCAGAACGATACGGCACCCGTACTTCTTTCGCATTCAGCCCGCTACGCGCGTTGGCGCGCGCTTTGGTATCGCGGGATGGCTGACCGAGCTAAGTTTGCGTCATTTAATTGTGCAGCCTCGCCGACCTTGACCCTGAAAGCAGCGCGCCGACGCGGCGGGGAGGTGGCTTGTCGTTGTTGGGCTGGCCGCGTCGCCCTCATGAACTTGCCGTGCCGATCTTCTAGTAACCCTTTGTGCTTCGCACCACACCGATCGCAGACGGCGGCGAGCCGGTCGCGCGCGCGATCTCGTTTTCGAGCGAAGCGATGACGGCCCGCAACTCGGCGCCGTCAGCATAAGTGACGGTCTTGCCGTCATAGCTCACCGAACGCGCGCCCGAACGATAGGCGCGCTTCAGTTCGTTGAGCTGCGATTGCAAGTCGGCGATGTCCGCCATGTTAGGCGCCAGCATTCATGACGAGGCCGCGCCACTCGACGGCGCCGCAGCCATAGTCCAAGCGCACCTTGGTCTGCACGCCGTCAACCTCGAAGCCGGCACGGCTCTCGGTCTGCGGTCCCGGCGCGCCGGCCAGATAGGCGAACTCGATGCAGGGGAGCAGCGCCGGATCGCATGCGAGATACCAGCGGGTAGCGTTCGTCAGGCGGGGCTCGACGATCAGGTCGAGGAAAGCGAACGGGTTCGCGTTGGCGGTCTGCGTCGCCTGCACCGCCGTGATCAGCTTCTCGCCGGTCGTTTCCAGCTCGCTGGGAACGATCAGGAAGCGCGGCACGACTGAGATCAAACCACCGCCCGGGCCGACTTGATCACGCATTTTCAAGCGCGCTGCGGATTTCACGGATCGTGAGCATCGATTTCGCGCGATCGTGAGCACTGAATTCAGACGATCGTGAGCGGCCCGCTACGGCCGATGGGAGATAGAGTCAGTGTTCTGGTTGGCCGTCAAGGGTGATGGTTTTGGCGCTGCGTTTTCGCATGCTTTCTCCGGTGAGCTGGAGGCGGTGGGCGTTGTGGACGAGGCGATCGAGAATGGCGTCGGCGACCGTGGGGTCCCCAATGGCTCCATGCCAGGTGTCCACGGGGAGCTGACTTGTGACGATGGTGGATGCGCGGCCATGGCGGTCCTCGAGGATTTCGAGCAGATCGCGGCGTTCCGCGGCGGTGAGCACCGATAGTCCCCAATCATCCAAAATCAGAAGCTGAGCGCGGCCGAGGCTTTTGAGGAGCCGGGCGTAACGTCCGTCTCCGCGCGCGAGCGCGAGCGCCTCGAACAGCCTTGGAACGCGATGATAGAGGACTGATCGGTTGTCGCGGCAGGCCTTGTGGCCGAGCGCGCAGGCTAACCAACTTTTGCCCAGGCCGGTTG